>JANNJE010000177.1:0-6081 GCA_031405735.1 Armatimonadota bacterium
GGTGCTGCCAACAAGCTTTGCCCAATTACGGAACTCGATGAAATAGATTCGATTGGAAGCATCGTATTCCCAAATTTTAAGTTTTCTGCTTTTCAATGGAAATCGGTTAGTCGAAAAGCAATTTACAGGTATTTCATAAGCGATTTGGTTGTAATCCTGGTTTTTGTTGTCCCAGTTTCAGCATATTTTGTCTCTTGGTACTCGATAGCAATATCCTCACCTTGGATAGCTTTTGCTTTCCTAATGGCGAATTTACGGTACCGCTATGTCGGCTATGCGGAGCAATACGGGTTCATCGCATCGCGACGTGGATTTTGGCGGCGAGATGTAATTGCAATGCCAATTGATCGAACACAGATCATTGCCGTTAACCAATCTTATTTCCAAAAACGATGGAAGCTTGCAGACGTTGACGTAATGTCTAGCGCGCCGCAGGGAATCGTGAAGATTGAGAATCTAGACTATGAAGTTGCTCTTGATTTGCAAGAGAAGCTATCAGTTGAAGGGCGGGACCGAAGGAAAGCTTGGAAGGGTGGGAATTGAGTGGAAAGCCCAGGGTTTTGGGTTACAGAGTGCAGGGTAAGGGTACTGCTGTCCCCGAACAAGAGTGAATTGGGCTGTCGGTCGCTAGTGAAAAATGTTAGACTTTTGCTTAGCGACCCTAAACCCTAAACCCTAAACCCTGTCCCCCAATCCCCCAATGCCCAACCAACTCCAAACCAGCGCATCGCCTTACCTTCGTCAACATGCTGATGATCCGGTTCGCTGGCAAGAATGGACACCTGAAACCCTGGAACGAGCCATAACTGAAAACAAGCCGATCTTCTTGAGCATTGGTTATAGCTCCTGCCATTGGTGCCATGTGATGCAGCACGAATCATTTCAACATCAGGCTGTGGCTGACACGCTAAATCAGTCTTTTGTCTGCATCAAAGTTGACCGCGAAGAACGGCCGGATATAGATGAAGCCTACATGACTGCCGTACAATTGCAGTCTGGCAGGGGCGGATGGCCAATGTCAGTTTTTCTTACTCCCGATTGCAAGCCGATTCTTGCCGGAACCTATTTTCCGCTTAATGACCGTCCGCCGAATCCCGGATTCCTTTCAATGACGATGCAAATTGCCGCTTTGTGGAAAGAGCGGCCAGATGAATTGCTTGAAGTAGCCAATGAATTCGCGTTGCAAGTTCAAACTGCCACTGAAAGGGAAGCTCCGAGGACATTTTCTGAATTGTCGGTAGGATTGATCGAAGGCGGGATCAGAGACTTCGAGGCAGAGTTTGACGCAAAGAATGGTGGATTTGGCGGTGCCCCAAAGTTTCCACCGCATTGCGGGCTCGATTTGTTTCTCATTGCCTTTCAAGGTGCGGCTGTTGATTCGGCGGTGAGGCAATCGGGGCTTCAAATGACTATGAAGACTCTTGAAATGATGGCGATGGGCGGAATTCATGATGTCATGGGCGGCGGGTTTCATCGCTACAGCACAGACGCGGAATGGATTCTGCCTCACTTTGAAAAAATGCTTTCCGACAACGTGCTCTTGCTCGGACTTTATGGCCGCGCGGCTCAGGCAATTCGAACCTCGCAACCAGAAAGAGCAAAATCGTTTCAAAACGTTGCAACGGGAATCGTGGATTGGATGAATCGAGAGATGCGAGGTTCAGATGGTCTATTGTGTTCAGCCTTGGACGCCGATGTTGAGGGACACGAGGGCACTACCTACGTTTGGTCAACGAAGGAGATAACTGAGGTACTTGGAGATCGTGCAGAACAGTTTTGGTGGGCGTATCAGTTCACGGAAATTGGGAATTTCTTGGAAGAAAGCACTGGTCAGCCGACTGGAAAGAACGTTCTCTGCCAGAGAAATGTTGACGAAACTGTTCCTCGCGAATGGCTTGACGAATTGCTTGAATCAAGAAACAAGAGGCCGCAGCCACAGCGGGATGACAAGTGCATCACAGGTTGGAACGGACTCGCGATTGCTGGATTGGCACAGGCTGGATTTGTAAATGAAGCCGTTGAACTCGCCGAAAAATGGCTTGAAATAGTGAAAACTGAAGGCAAAGTTCCAAGATTTGTCATGAATGGAACAGCTTTCGGCGATGGCTTTTTAGACGACATTGCTTACCTCGCCTTTGGGTTCGTCGAGCTGCATCGGTGCGTAGGCGGAAAATGGAAGCAGGATGCTTCGAAACTTTTGGATTCGATGTTTGAACTATTCTACGACGAACCAAAGGGTGGCTTTTTTGGTTCAAGCAAGTCGCATGAACGGCTCTTTGGCAGGTCGAAGCCATTTTTTGACCAGCCGGTTCCGTCGGCGAATTCAATAGCCCTTCGAGTTGCCCAATATGTTGCTCCAAGTGATCCGAGGATAAGGAAGACTCTAGAATCCAGTCTGGGTTGGATGGAACGTGCGCCTCAAGCGACTGCGTCGTTGCTCTGTTGCCTTCATGAATTCTGCTTGAATGCCGATACTCTCGAAGGCGCATCTTCAATAAGGATTGTAAACGTCCAATTGGAGATCAGCGAAATTATTGCTGGAACGGACGGCTGGGCAGAAGGGAAGATTCAAATTGAGGTCCCACCAAACTGGCACATCAATGGTCAAAAACCGCCTTTGAAATGGCTGATTCCGCTACGAATTGACTTCAACGGACTCATGGGATCTGTTGAATATCCTGATTCTGATGATTCGGGGATTATTGGAGAATTCGAGGTTCCATTTGCGGTTCAAATGACCGGAAAGTCGGACATCGAAGAATGTGAAATCAGCGTAACTTATCAGCCATGCACTGAGTCGGAGTGCTTACCTGAGGAAACTCGGCGTCTTGCCCTATTGGTTAGAGCACCGCATGGGCGAAAATGATGGGATGCGGGAATGGGTTGGATGATATGGGTGAATTGGGTGAATTGATTCCGCTCTCCCCTCATAGCCGTTCAAATAAGGGATTTGTGCAATGTTTTTAAGTTCTCCGCGACCAATAGATCCCCGGAAATCTCACGCAAAGGTCGCAACGGTTCGCAACGAAAGCTTTGCGTACCTTTGCGTCCGTTGCGTGAGAAAAACAGCTTGAAATCATAGAAAAACTTGCAGATGTTCGCGGCATGAGCTGCGAAACACTGCGTCCTCCGCGTGAAAAAACAGGCAGCCTCAGAATACCGACTTGCCTTCATCATGTGGAAAAACGCTTAGGTGAACCGCTATGCCCCCCTGCTCCAACCCAAATTCGTCTTTCCAGGTACAAACTGCAATGCCTCGAATTGCTCTGGTTACTTGCAAGGTCCTTCCAGAACCCGATACCGACTTGGACATCACCCAATCCGCTCTACATGATATTGGGATAAATGCGGAGTGGGTGCCGTGGGATGATGACTCTGTTGAATGGAGCCAATTTGACCTAGCGATCTTGCGTTCAACTTGGAATTACTACCGCCATGTAACCCGATTTCAAGATTGGCTGAGAAGCGTTGAGCGTCACACACGATTGTTGAATCCCCGCCAAGTCGTTAGTGGAAACCTGCATAAGAGATACTTGTTAGAGCTTGCGAATCAGGGGATAAGCGTCGTCCCGACGGTCCTCATTTCCAAAAATTCCGACGGTTTTTTGGATTCGCCTTGGCAGAACTTTGTGTTGAAGCCAGCGGTCTCAGCCAGCTCATTTCGGACTAAAATATTTGACCGATTGCAATCAACGGATGCTCAAATTTTTGCTGAAATGATTCTTTCTGACACGGACTTGCTCGTGCAAAAGTACATTCCTAGCGTTGAAAACGGCGGTGAAGTGGCTTGGATTTGGATTGACGGCGAAATAACGCATGGAGTGGGAAAGTATCCGAGGCTTCACGACGATGATGAGTCCGTTTCCGCAGCCATTTTCGCATCAAATACCGATCTGTTGCGTTTGGAACAGTTTGTGACCCAGATTCCAAAGGGTTGCCTTTACGCTAGGATTGACGTAGTGGAGGAGGAAGGTGACTGGCTACTTAACGAAATGGAGTTGATAGAGCCATCGCTGTATTTGGTTCAGAATCTAGCGGCGGCGGAGAAGTTTGCGGTGGGAGTGGCCAGATTCTTGGGTATAGGGTTTAGGGTTTAGGATCATTGGGACATTGGGTCATTGGGTCGTTGGGTCGTTTCGTCGCAATGCCCCATACCCCATACCCCATACCCAAGACCCTTCAATTCGGTATACTTCGCCGTTCAATATCCTAACTTTTGGGGCACTTTAGTTTGAAGCTTCACAATTCCGTTTTTCTTATCATCGTACTTGTCCTCGCTGGCCTCTCGGGCTGGCTTTTTTCAGCTACAAAGGTCAAATATGGCCTTGATGTTGAAGGTGGCGCCCGGTTTACGTTACAAATTGATAAAGCTAAGCTGACAGAAGCACAAAAAGCAGATATGCCCCTTGTAGTGAACCGGATCCAAACGATTCTACGTACTCGTGCCGGTGGTATTCACGGTGCAGTCGAAAGCAATGTTCAACGAAAAGGGACAGATCAATTTATCATTGAAGTCCCTGGCGAAGTAGATATTGAAGAGGCAAGAAAGGCGTTTGTAACAACCGCTGCTCTTGCAGTATATCATGCTCGAAATGTAACGACGCCGATTGCGAAAACCCGACGATATGAAGCTGAAGACACACCAGTCAAGGTGGAAGGCGTAAGCGCTTACCAGTTCTTTGAGCGGAATAACCCTGAAAAAATCATTAGACCAGGCACTCCTGAATATAAGGCAATGATTCGGGGATGGGGCGACCCGATTCTGACAGGGGATAATCTCGCAAATGCAAAGGGCCAAATTTTTGGCAATGGATATCGGCCCGAGTTTAACTTCACACCTGAAGGCGCAAAGAAGTTAGAATCTTGGACTCGAAGGTTTAAGCAAGAAAATATCGCGTTTGTCTTGGATGATAAGGTTCTTTCGATTGCTCCTGTTCGAGAAGGAACAATTCTCAGCGACAACGCGATCATCGAGGGCGAATTCGATGAGAAGTTTATCAAAGACCTCGTTGATCTCTTAAACGCTGGTGCATTGCCAGTTGATCTAATTGAACTCAGTTCTGAATCCGTTGACCCAACAATTGGTGCATCCGCTCTTGATCAAATCCTGAGAGCGGGTTACATTTCATTAGGGATTATTGCAACGTTCATCGTTGTTTACTACATGTTTCCCGGTACCGTTGCCTTAGTTGCACTCATTCTTTACACGCTTTTCACTTTGACCGTTTTGAAGCTAGTTGGGGCAACGTTTTCCCTAGCCGCCATCGCAGGAATGATACTTTCGGTAGGCATGGCAGTTGATGCCAACATCCTAATTTTTGAACGCATCAAAGAAGAGTTGAAACTTGGAAAAACCCTGAAAGCGGCGATTGACCTTGGATTCAAGCGTGCATTGCCTGCGATTGTTGACTCAAATGCCTGTACAATTTTGACCTCACTTGTTTTGATGTCCATAGGAACGGGATCTGTCAAAGGATTTGCCAGCACACTTATTATTGGCGTTGCCATTTCGCTGTTTACGGCGGTCACGATCACCCGATGGGTTCTAAAGTTCTTGGTTGGAGCCGGCATTGGCACGAATCCCAAAATGTATGGCTTAAGCCGACAATGGTTTGGTGAGCATTGGGAATCCGGGGCCGTTTCAAGCCCGCTCAATATCGTTCAAAACAGAAAGAGATACTTCTTCATTTCGATTCTAACGATAGTCATTCCTGGCGTATTTTTCTTCATGGGCGGACTCAAACCGAATGCAGAGTTCTTAGGTGGTTTTGAGTCAACTTATTTGGCAGGAAACGTCACGAAGGCTGAACTAGACAAGAAAATTGAAACAGAATACAAGGGCGGGAATACGAAGCTGGCGTCAGCCCAAGGTCAGACATATTTCATCGTGACTGTTCCACCTCAGGAATCATTCAAATCGATTCCCGACAACGATCCAGAGAAGAATTCGAAAATCGCTAGAGAAATTAGCAACAAATTAGGATTCGGTGGCGAGTATCGCGGCTTTGAATCCGTTGGCCCGATTGTTCAAAAAGAAGCGATTCAGGGCGCGATAAAGGGCGTTATCATCAGCACCCTGCT
>JANNJE010000178.1:0-8562 GCA_031405735.1 Armatimonadota bacterium
GGCGACCACCACGCACAGCAGGACGATGCACACCAGCATCACCGCGCCCGCCACCGCGAACCGGTTGCCTGATTCTCGGTGGTGTGAACGATCTTTGGTGCGGCAACTCGGACATTGATGAAGCACTTATCGGTGCTGATCCAAATATTCCTAGGATCGTGCTCAGCCACAACCCCGACCTCGCCGAAATCTCCACCGCTAAGGCAAGAGTAGACCTCATGTTAAGCGGCCACACCCATGGCGGGCAGATTCGGGTGCCGTTTGGGCCCGCGGTCCATACCCCATCCAAGTTTGGCGACAAGTTTGCTCAAGGTCTTGTTCAAGGCAAACGCTATCGGGTTTTTGTCACTCGGGGAATCTGTTCGGCATTTCATGCACGCTTCATGTGCCGACCCGAAGTTGTAGGGATTACATTGCGAAGAGTGAACCCGATTGAAGCTGAATCATAGGCGGAAAACCAATCTTAGAAGGTATAGTTACGTTCCCAACGCGCTCGTAGCTCAGTGGATAGAGCAACAGGTTGCGGACCTGTAGGTCGGAGGTTCGAGTCCTCTCGAGCGCGCCAATTTCCAAACATCCATTCCGTACGCATTGAAAGCCGATACTTGAAAGCGTTGCAATTCATTAACACTTAACTAAATGGTTAAGTGTTAAAAAAATTATTAAAAAATCATGAACGTTATTCGAAAAATGGGCGTACAATAAAAGTACTCGTAATAAGGAGACGATCTAAAATGACTGATAGAGACAATGCAAATGGAATGCTGTACATGCTGGCTGGAGTTGGACTTGGTGCAATTATCGGCGCAGCCGCAGGTTTGCTTTTTGCTCCAAAACCAGGAGCTGAGACCAGAGAAGACCTTACAGATAAGCTGAAGGAACTGAAAGACAAGACTGGCGAATGGGTGAGCGAGCAAAGAGCGAAGCGCAACAATAAGCCGAGTGATCTTTTAGAAGAAATCGGTGCGTAGGAAATTGATGGAATAGGACTTTTGGGACGGGAAAAACGTGTTGGACCAAATTAGTTCTACTTGTCCACCTAGTCCAACAAGTCCTATTCCACTTTCTCGCAGTTCACTTTAAAAGAATCCCATCCTAGACCGAGTATCCTTACCAGCATGTCAGGTTGGAGGTTAGCGTTATGGCTAGGGATGGCAGGTGCCGCACTAGGATTTTTGTATCTCGTGCGAGGCATATTGCTTCCATTTTTGCTCGCGATCATCATTTCCGTTGTACTTGATCCTGCAATTCGCAAACTTAGAATGCGAGGAATGAACCGTTTTTGGGCGGTCTCCCTCGTAATGATCGCTTTTTTTGCGGTATTGACGGGTTTTGCAGTTTGGCTAACGCCCATGGTCGGCGGTCAAGTGACGACGTTTAAGCAGACTGTTGAAAAAGTCAGTTCCAGTATTGCAGCCCCAGACCCGAATCAGAACTTTTTTGTCCGATGGAATCCGGTAATCGTTGCTGAGATGCCGGAGCGCCAAGATTTCATTGACCAAACCCTAAAACAATTTGAACCGCAGCTGAAGGCGGCAGGCATTCCAACGACCCGCAAAGCACTTTATGACAGGTACATCGCTCCAAACAGCAAGCAGATTTCTGCCGGAGTACAGAACTTTTTTAATAGTTTGTTCGGATTTGTCGCCGGACTCACTTCGCAGATTTTCTTGCTCGTTTTGACTCCGCTTTTGATCTTTATGCTCTTAGTAGATCTGGAGCGAATCAAAAAGCGATCAGTAACATGGATTCCGCCTGCCATAAGAGCACAAACTGTGGAGCTGATTAGCGAAATCAGCGATGTGTTCACGAGCTACCTTCGCGGAATGACTCTCTTGGTCGTCATATACATGTGCGTTGCATCGCTCTTGCTTTTGTTGCTCGGCGTTCAATATTCGATATTGATTGGCATGGCGGCGGGGTTCATATATCTCATCCCCTATATTCGTGTCTTCATTTCCTTGCCGATTTTGTTTTTCGTGAGCTTTATGAGCGGGTCTGACAAGCTCTTATTCTTTACTTTGCCTTCCACCTTGCATTACGCCATGGCGGTCTGCATCATCTTCTTTGCGTTTGACGCGTCGTACGACACGCTTGTTTCTCCGCGAGTCATTGGCAAAGCCGTCGGCCTTAATGCCGTTGTTTCTATGTTTGTTTCACTTGCTGGTGGGGCACTTTTTGGGATTCCGGGAATGTTGCTGGCATTCCCAACGGCTGGAGCATGTAAGGTGATTCTGGACCGAATGTTACGATATACATCCATTACGCCCTCTGTGCTTTCCCTTCCTGCGGTGCCGTTAAGGCATCGGTAGTGGTTTTTGAGCTTCTTTGGCAGTGCGCAGGCAAGCCAGCGCACTCCCAAAACTGAACCGAAGGTTACAGCGATTGATCCCTTTTCAACCTTTCAACCAATTGTTCCGGCCCGATTTGAACCGTTCTATTGCCCGAGTCCAGCGACACGGCCATATCTATCGGCTCGATCTTAAATGCAGCCGTCTCATTTTCAAATGTGAACTTAACGAGATCAGCCGTAATTTCGACGGACTCAAGTTGGCTCACTGGGACTCGCCATTTTTTGATCAATCCGCCGAACGAAATCTCTTCATCTGTAATCAAAAGCCTGCTCGACTTTTCGTCTAACTTCGATTCAGAATCGGCTTTTGGACTGATAACTTTAGTTGCTGGGCCGTCCCACAGCAGGTCGGGTCGCTTCGGATGCTCAAGCCCTATTTCGCCTTCGACATAAGCTCGAATTATCGCAACATTTAAGTCTTCGTTAAACTGAGTTTCAGCCTGAGATTCGGGCAAGCCGAGTCCAATTCGGTGCCACTCAAACGCATCAAGACTACGCTCTAAGTGGCCTTTCAACAGGACAATCGAGGTCTGGACAAGCTTCAGACTTTGTGAATCCTGATCGAATTCCGTTCCGCAGTCGGCACATACAAATCCGGCTTGCTTGCTCGATTTGCCAACGCCAAGCCATCTCAACTCCTCAATGGAAAGGTGCCTTCCAAATAACAAATCGCAGCAATGATATGGGTCGCGGTCTACGCTTATCAGGGTAATTGAACTCTCTGTAAGGACATAATCCGCGCCGCACGAATCACATTCGGCGTTCCCGCCTGAAGCGGGTAGACGAGAGGCGATTCTCGCCCATTGTTCCGGATAGAGTGCACCGAATTGACTTGTGTTTGCGGGAATTGCCTGGCTTCGCCTGCCATCATCAAGTTGATCGAATTGTGCGCCGCACGCCTTGCATAGAAACACAGATTTTGAACGGCCTGAATCAGCAAGCCATTGCTCGGCAGTTTTTGAAGCTGGCTCGGAATTCAATTCATCGGGAGTGCAGAGCCACTCTTCGCCGTCTGGCTCGAACTTGGCGTTGCACTCTGAACAAACTTGGGTAATTCCTTTCTTGAAAAGCCCTGCCTTTTGGCTGTTGAGAATTCCGGCCTTGCAGTGCGGACATATCCCATTTGGCAATAGATTTTCAATCCCTCCGAGCTTGCCGTCTCTGCAACAGGGACAGCGGACCTCTGATATGGGGCGAATTCGGATAAATCCGCTTCGGCACGCAGGGCATTGGCGAGGCTTGAGCGGTTTTGGTTGCTCTAGAATCCCGATCTGACAAGCTGGACATTGACGTTTTTGAAATCGCATTGACTTCAGAAGCCGTGCTTTTGTGTCGAAATCTGCTAGGGACAATGGAATGACAAAAGAATCGTTACCTTGAAGAATTGCAATCAATTCTGATGCGGATTTCGCTCTGTCTCGAAGGGAAGTTTGCAGTCCTCGGTCAATGGCCTTTTTCAAGCCCAACGGGAGGTCGTGGCGATCCGCTTCCATTAGCTCGAACGGTGTCGCCTCCTCGACAACCCTAGAAATATCGGGAAGAACTGCCACGAAAACTGAAGCGCAGAGTGCATAAAGATCGGTGGCTGGCCCTCGATGAGTACTTGGCCGCAATACTTCGGGTGCAGCAATTTCTGCAAGAAACTGCTCCAATCGGGCGTTGGTGCGATCAGCCTCCCATTCTCGCGCAGCACCTGGATCAATAAGGCAAGCTCGGCCAGGTTCATAAAGAATGTTTGAGGGTCGAATGTCGTGATGCAATCTTGTTCGATGAATGGCTTCGAGGGTCTGAAGAAGCCTTTGTAGGAGGCCAAATGCTTCGTGGGCATCTAGCGCACCAGATTGTTTGATTCGAGTTTGTAGACTAGTTATTGCCTCAAAATAAGGCGAAGCGGTGAACGCTGTTCCAAGTTGTTCAAATGTCGCAATGACTGGAAGATTGCCCGGGGCTTGAATCTTCCCGATTTCAGATGAATGCGCCGTAAATCTCCGGCGCAATTCGTGCGCGATTGTCCATTCTTGCCCGAGATCAGCATATCCTCCTGGCAGTCGAGAAGCAGTTTTGGGAAACAATTCCCGAACAGCAACTTGGTTTTCTCGCAAATTGTCCCATGCCAGATAAGTGCAGCAGAACCCACCCATGCCAAGGCTCTCGCGAATCTCAAATCGGTCATAGAGCACGATCTTGGGTTCGAGCGGCACTCGCTGCCTTTCCACCTGGGGTTTCGATTGAAGCATAGATGTTTCTGAATTCTGGCAGAAGTGGCAATGGGTTCAGGGTATAGGGTGAAGGGTATTGGGAAAGTCAGAAGCTAAAGAACTAGCCGTTTGTGGATTTTAGATTGTGCATGGCGGATTGACGAAATGGACTGCACCCGCTCGCAGCTACAGCCTACTAGCATCAGCTGAGCCTGTGCCCAACCAAAACCCTACACCCTTCAACCATACCCTTCTCCAATAATCGGAGCTAAACTCAATCCAATGATCGCTATTTTCGTCCTCGCGACTTGTCAGTATTCCTTTGCTCCCTCGACGCCACTTACATATGCTGTAGCGATCGAAATGAGTGGCACGTTGCCCATTTTAGGAGGCAAGGAAGGAAAGGCGACGATTGAGTTCGATTTACGTGTAACTGGTCTTTCGCAGGACGCTGAAAAGCGCACTCGTGCCCAATATGAACTTCTTACTTTCCGTACGAAGATGAATGGGGCAGTTCTTCCTTTTGGACTATCCAGCGTCCAAGATTTCTTTCCGAAGTCAGATTTTATCTACAGTAAAACAGGACTGATATTTTCGACAACTGCCCCAAAGAAGAGCCTTCCTGCTTCGATGCCTGGACTCGATTCGCAACGACTTCCTGAAACAACATTTATGCCAATTGAGTTTGGAACAGGCTCATCCTGGATCTTTGAAAGAACTTTCAATGGAACCAAAATCCGATATTCGGCAACGTCAAAGCCCCTAACCGAAGCAGCAGAAGAGTGTGTCTTTTCCGCATCGCAGGCCGTGAAGTCTTGGGAAGATGAGTCAAATCGGCCGACTGAATTGAAAAACCAAGCGACATTTGAAGTGGAATGCCAATTATCGGCAAATGGAAAAGTCACATTCAATTCTTCAAGAAATTGCTTGATCAAATCCGAAACTACTGTTCTAATTGAGGGCGACGCAACTCATTTGGAATCTAAGGTGGCTAATCACAGGAAGCTGACTCTAAAGGTGGTATGCACTCTAAAGTAGTTCAAAATTTGAAATTCTAAGAAACTCCAAGCACGAGAATATGTATCCAAGTCAAAATCTCCTATTAACTCCATGCAACACCAACTCGTTCTAGTAGTAGATTTTGGGGGGCAGTATTCTCAGCTAATTGTTCGACGGGTTCGCGAATTTGGCATCTACAGCGAGATGGTGCCTTGGACAAAGGCGTCGCAATTCATTAGCCAGAATCAACCGTCAGCTGTCATCCTCAGCGGCGGGCCGAGATCTGTTCTCGAATCAAACGCACCGACAATTGACCTTTCAATCCTTGAAGGCATTCCAACGCTTGGGATTTGCTACGGAATGCAGCTTATGGCGCATCAGCTTGGCGGGGAAGTTGAAAAATCGAGCGACAGGGAATACGGCTTGCGCCAAGTGAAGGTCAAAGTGCCAACTGTTCATCCATTAAAGGAATGGCGACTAGTTGATTCCTTGGACAATCCACAAGTTTGGATGTCGCATGGCGATCAAGTTTTAAGTATCCCAAACGATTTCGAATGGACCGCCGAAACTGACTCGTGCCCTTATGCTGGAATGGAATCTGAATCGAGGCAAATGTACGGCGTTCAGTTTCATCCTGAGGTGACACATACAATTTCCGGCAGGGAAGTGCTCCGCTCCTTTCTCCTAGAAAAGGCGAAACTGTCTTGCGATTGGACAGGCGAAAGCTTTGTCGAGGACTCGATCAAGCAAATTCAAGCCCAAGTTGGACCGACTGGGAAAGTTCTTTGCGCGGTTTCTGGTGGAGTGGACAGTTCGGTTATGGCGGCGCTGTTAATCCGCGCCATCGGCGAAAGAGCAGTTTGCGTTTTTGTGGATCATGGGCTTTTGAGAAAAGATGAAGCCGCTGGAGTTGAGGAGACTTTTTCCGGGCACTTCCATGCAAATCTCAAAGTATTTCGAGAGCAAGAGCGTTTCTTTGGATCGCTGAAAGGAGTTACTGACCCAGAGCAAAAGAGAAAAATAATCGGTGAGGAGTTTGTAAACGTCTTTGACGCTCATGCCACAGAACTAGAGGATTGCGATTTCTTGGCTCAAGGCACAATTTATCCGGATGTCGTGGAATCGGGTTCCGATACTGCTGCCAAGATCAAAAGCCACCATAACGTAGGCGGAATGCCCGATTGGTTCAAAGCCAAGCGGACTATCATCGAACCTCTCCGCTTGCTGTTCAAAGATGAAGTTCGGCAGGCTGGTCGGCTATTGGGCTTGCCTGATGAAATGGTGGATCGAGAGCCGTTCCCTGGGCCTGGATTGGCAGTTCGAATTACGGGTGAGGTCACTCCGGAGCGAGTAAAAATAGTGCAGGAAGCCGATGCGATTTTTCGGGATGAGCTTCGAGCTTCAGGGGCGAACAAGGGAATTTGGCAGTCGTATGCCGCGCTGCTTGATGTTCGAAGCGTGGGAGTAATGGGCGATGAACGAACCTATCAGCAGCCGATTGTGCTTCGTGCGGTGGAGAGCGAAGATGCGATGACCGCCACAGCAGTTCGAATTCCCTACGAGGTTTTAGAACGGGTTTCGTCGAGAATAGTGAACGAAGTGCATGGGGTCAATCGAGTGTTTTACGATTTGACAAGCAAACCTCCGGCTACGATTGAGTTGGAGTAGTTCGACATGTATGAATCGGATGAATTGTATGGATTGAATGGTGGATGCAATGCCAAGATGGCTTAGATCCCCAACTCCTCCGCATTACCTCTAATCGCCTCAATCAGATTCCCAATATGCACTGGCAAATCTAGCCCAATCAGTTCCGCCCCTTCTCGAACCTCGTCCCGGTTCACCCCAGCGGCAAAGGATTTGTCTTTCAGCTTTTTGATCACGCTCGACGGCTCGAGGTCCATTACAGACTTGGAAGGGCGGACGTAAACGCAGGCCGTGATCATCCCGCAAAGCTCATCGCAAGCGAACAGGTATTTCTCCATTTGCGAATCTCTGGAGATTCCCAAAACTGAATTGTGCGAACCAACTGCACGGATAATGTCCGAGGGCCAGCCCTCCGACTCTAAGAGCCTCATCCCCCAAGCTGGATGGTCGTTTGGGTGCTCTTCATAGTCGAAATCGTGCAGCAAGCCCGTTAGCCCCCAGCTCTCCACATCTTCGCCAAGCTTAGCTGCATACCAGCGCATGGCGGTTTCGACAGCGAGGCAGTGTCGTCGAAGCGAGTCGCTCTGTACGTGTGCATGGAGGAGGTCGAGGGCGTTGGGTCTGGATTTCATATTTGTAATCTGTTAGCGGTTAGCGGATAGCGGTTGGCGGTTCGAACAAAACCCGATCGCTACTCAAAACTTGACAGGAGTTTGTTTACCCCAAATTGTATTGCTGAAAATGGACTTTATGATCCCTTGCAAACTGCCAAATTCTAACTGCCAACTGGTAACCGATATCAGACCACAGCCGCTCGCACTCCCTTTCCGGCCCTTGCTCCTTCCACTATTTTGCCTTGTGATACCGCAACTGTGCCATTCACGATCACAAACTGAACTCCAACTGAAGTTTCAGCGGGTTTGTCGAAAGTCGCTCGATCAAGGACAGTTTTGGGATCAAAAATCGTCAGGTCGGCGTCGCATCCGACTTGAACGCGGCCCTTTCTCTTAAAGGAAGGGCACCTTCGCTCAAATCGTTTTGCAGTTTTCAGAGTCATCTTTTCGATGGCTTGGTTTAGAGTCAATAAGCCCAAATCGCGTGAAAAATGTCCTAATACTCTGCAAAATGTGCCGGATGTTCGAGGATGGCCAGCTCCGTCCCGAATTCGCCCATCGCTTCCTACCATCGTAATGGGGCTGGAAACTGCCACTCGAACCGCCGTTTCCGGAATTGCATGCGCGATGACAAATCCGCCTTCGGCACGATACTTATCAAATGATTCCTGAGTTAATCTTTCGTGGGTTAGCGCCCACTCAACATCGTTATAGGTAATGCCGAATTTCTTCTGCCAATCTCCGGCGAAGA
>JANNJE010000179.1:0-1803 GCA_031405735.1 Armatimonadota bacterium
ATCCAGAAAGAGCTCCCATTAGGAATTCACTCTTTTCCTTCGGAATTGTGGCGTGCTTTGCTGCGTACTCCCTGGCAATTAAGGTTTCCGTTGGAACAAGATCGGGGATCGCGCGAACCTGGTACGAGGATGCCGATTCGACTAGGATGAGGTCTTTTGCGACCTTCTTAGCTTCTTCAACGTTACCTTGCGAATCATGGATGTTCATTTTCGCTAACAGTGCAGGGAGGTTATTAGGGTCGCGTTGTAGAGCTTTTGTTAATGCAGAGAGAGCCTGTTGCGGCCGATTTTGAGATAACTCGAAGTAGGCAAGGTAGCGATAATTCCGCATGGTCGGAGACAGTTCGGCAGCCTTCTTTAGAAAACTGCTTCGTTCATCTGGACTGTAGTTAGAAGGAAATTGGTTGAGAACGGACCAAGCTTCGCCGTCAAGCGGGGCCAGAGCATTGGCAAGTTCACTTGGCTTAAGGCCCTCGTTAGCATTTCCCGCCATGAACGCTCCTCTTGCCACAGATTTATAAGTGTCTACGGTTGCAAAATAGAGACTGCCGATAGCCAAAAAACCACACCAAGCTAAAGCAGAATATCGCGCGTTCGCAGGGAAGAATTCTGGCATTGAACCATCCATCGCTAGCTGAAGAGCAATGCCCAGCAGAGCAAAGAATGCGACTCCGGTTCCAAAGTGCTGAAGGTCGCTATCAATAAAATTGTGCGCCGCAGAAGCCAAAATCGCTGCTACTGTAGCTCCCAGAAGAATTCTCCTGTGCGAGGGAAGCTTGGTAACTCCCCGAAAAGCCTCCCGGAAAAACAAAAGTGCCAATCCAACTAGCGCAAACAAACTTAAAACACCAGCCTCGACCCCAAGCTGCAAAAATCCTTGGTGAGCGTGATGAGTTTGGGGCACAATTCCGGGCTTTGTTGATTCATAGCGGAACGTGCCAATGCCACTTCCAACCGGGTTTTTCTTGATAAGTTCGATGGATGTCTTCCAAAGCAAGCGCCGAAATCCTTCCGATTGAACTTGAGTTGAGGCGGCTCCTTGAAGTCGCGATGAAACCGCTGTTTCGCTGTTGGCTCGCTTCGCGGCGGATTTTTGCATGACCGAACCGAGTCCAAAACTGACGATTAGAATCCCGAGCGCAACTGCAGCAGGCAGCAGCCGCGTGGCAATGGAGCGTCCCCAAATTAGTCCAAAAGCCGACAGAACAACGAATCCAAAACCGGCTGCATATACTCCGCCTTTTGATTGCGTCAGGAATAGCGCAATTCCGCATAAAACTGTACCTGCGACGCTTGCAATACGCGAAGTTCGTTCAGTTGCAAGTACCAGTCCCAATCCGCAAAAGAGTCCAAATAGCAGCATTCCAGCCGCCGCGTTCGGGTTCACCCAATGGCAAAAAACTCGCCAACTAGGGTCGCTGGAAGAAGCATATTCAAGAATCCCCTGAGCTGCTATCACCGCACAGCCTGCGGTCAAAGCACCTAGCGCTCGAATTGGGCCAGTATCCCTGCCCAGAACGGCAGTTGCGATGATCGGAGTTAGAATTGCAAGCATCCATTGTACAGTCGCCTGATAGCTGGCAAATCGAAATTCTGACATCAGATTTGATCCCAGAATTGTAATAGCAAGCACCATCAGCGTAAATACAAGTGGAGGAAACGGAATCTGAATCACTCGGCTGCGAAAAGCCGCGATGGCAAATGAAGCCAAGAAGCAAAGAGAGGGCAACAAAAACCCAAGCAATGGAGCATCTGCACTGCCGCCAAGTGCCGCAAACCACGAAAATCCGGGTTCGGCGGCTT
>JANNJE010000180.1:0-2970 GCA_031405735.1 Armatimonadota bacterium
CACTTGGAATTTCATTTACATATTCTACGTCAATCAAAAATGAATTGCGGCAATCCCAATTTTGGAATTGCCGCAATTTCAGATGCGAGAACTGCCTAGTCGTCGTCTAGCTTTGCTTTCACTCCAGCCATATTCGAGCCCGAAACGGTTCCTTCGACTTCGGCTAAAAAGCCTAGGCTCAGCTTGCCAAAGAACTGCTCTTTGGTCACGGCTTCGCCGTTGTTGTCTCTGTAGGTTGCATTGGAGTTCATCACGACGTTGATCTGTTGGCCGATCGTGCCATTGAACCCAAACCACTCAACGAGTGAGATAGTGAACGATCGTGTTTCCAAATCAATTGCTGATGGGGAGCCTTTGATCTCGTGTGGATCTTCGCCGCCTCCGCCGCCGCTATTGATGCGCAACGAGAGCTCTCTTGCATTAATCGTTCCGTTTTCGTACCTTCCTTCCACTTTCACCGTCGTTGCAATGGCGAGCAGGACGAAAAATGCACTCTTGGAGATCTTTTCGTTATTGCCGTCTTTGTACTCGGTCTCACCGTTTGTGGTGATATGGATGATCTGGTTGGCTGTCGCGCTGAAGCCTTCCCAGCTTGTGAGAGCGATGTCAAACGTTCCAGGATCAGGAAGCAAGTTGCTTGGCACGCCTCGCGCCTCGGCATCGTGGTTTCCTTGCCCGCCTTCTCCTTCATGCTCAAGTTTGCACTTTCGAGCCGTCAAAGTATTGGTTAAGGAATCATAGACTGCGCCTTCGGCCTCTACTTCTAATCCACCACTGTCAGTCGGCAGCAATGCAAAGAACTGAGCTTCTGTCAGAACCAATCCATTTTCTGTGAAGAACCTGGTGGTATCGGTAACGACAATGTTCACAAGAGTTCCTCCAGGAATAAAGCCATCGCATTCTCTCGTGGAGACCTTAAAGGTTCGGCCCGCGGCACTTGCCAAACTGGGCACTCCTTTGACTTCGAATTCATCGTCGTCTCCAGAACCCTTAATCTTGACGGATGTTGCCAGAAGTTTTCCGGTTGCAGGGTTGAACTTTCCTCTTACTTCAACTCTGTTCCCATTCGTAAGAGTTGGATTCGGCTGCCCGCTATTGTTAAAGACAACGGTGTCCGAATTTGTTTCCACTTCAAGCTTGTTGTTAGATTCGCTTGTAAGTACGAAAGTGAAGTTTGGAGCTGTTCCGTTTAAGTTGGCAATTCTGCCATCGTAATCTTCGTTTTCGTGGCGATCAGGATTATTCATCCCATTGCCTGGCGAGTCATCAAGGATCGCGTTGCGAATTTCTCCTCCAACGTCTTCCCAGGCGGAAAGGTCGAAGTCGCAAATGAAGTTCAAGCCACCTGGGCCCACTGTTTTGGCTGAGCCGAAAATCAGGTCAAGGCGCGCTCTATCTGCTCCATATGCGTCGTCGAAAACTCGGTTTAGGCCAACTGTTGCTCCAGTTGGATACAAGACAACGTCCCGATCAAGTTCGACACGAAGCCCTGTATAAGTCCCTTGAGGAACGCTGTCTTCGCCGAAGAACTCATATCTTTCTGCCCCGTCGTTTAGAGCCCGCAAGTTAATAACTTTGCCGATTGCATTGTCAAAAATCGTAACGAACGAGTCGTCTGCTTTGCGAAGTTGAACCTTTCGGATCGTGACCCACACTCCATCGTAATTATCAGAGAGGTTGTCGGTCGCAAAGAAGCCAGCGTCTGCGTTAGAGGCTGAACCTCCTCCTCCTCCGCCACATCCAACGACACCTAAAGTTAATGTCGCCAGAAACAAGAGTAGCAAGTTTTTCATATATTCTCCTTTGAAGCACGGCATAGCCGCAATGCAGCTTCATTATATATAGAGACGCCGTAAAGTTGTTGAAATACAACATTCTTTAGAAATACGTATTTGTGTAGAATATAATCCATGTCACGCCGAAGCCTTGAAGACTGGTTTTGGCAGGTTTCTGGGGATGAGCTCATAATTACCCAGACTGTTGAATTGAATTTTCGTTTGAGAAGGCAGTTTTGGGAGCCAAAAGCTGACCTGTTCGAAGACGATCACCATTTCATCATGAGGGTCGAATTGGCAGGAGTTCGCGCTGAGGATATCCAGATTATTTACGTGCCCGACAAGCATTGTTTGATCATTCGCGGAATCCGGCACGAGGATGAGCTTCCAGGTGCTGAAAAGAAAGGTTGCCACCAGTTAGAAATCTATTTTGGAGAATTTTTGAGAGAGATTCAGCTTCCAAACATTCCAGTCGAGCCAAGAAGCATCCGGGCAACTTACCGATCTGGGTTCCTGTATGTTTTAGTACCTAAATCTGCACATCGAGTCCAACACGTACGTACTACAGTAACAAAGGCTTAATGAATGACCGAATTTGATCCAGATTTTGACGAAAGCGTGATTCCAGAACTTTTGGCCGCCGAATTGTTGGGGCCAACAGGTGAAGGCGTGCTGTTGGATGACGAGAAGCCGGAAATACCTTCGGAACTCAATATCCTTCCATTGCGAGATTCGATCATCTATCCTATGTTGATTGCTCCACTTTCTGTGGCGAGGGAAAACAGCGTCCAGTTAATTGACGAATCCATCGTGGGCAACAACCGAATTATTGGAGCGATCACCCAAAGAAAGCCGCAAACGGATGCTCCGACGTTCGATGACGTTTTTGATGTTGGCTGCGCGGTGATTATTCGCACGTTAGTAAAAATGCCAGATGCAGTTCGCCTGATCGTTCAAGGCGTTCATCGTTTTCGGATTGTTGAGCGAATTCAAGAACAACCGTATTTGCGGGCGAAAATCGAGTTGCTTGAAGACGAAATGCCAACTCCAGACCAAAGTGAAGAGGTCGAAGCGCTTCGAAGGTCAATCGCAGCACTTTTTGAGCAAGCTGTCCGGCTTTCTCCCCAGCTTCCCGATGAGCTTAGAACGCTAACTCAAGCTGTCCAAGAAGCGAATGTCATGGCTGATCTTGTTG
>JANNJE010000181.1:0-8493 GCA_031405735.1 Armatimonadota bacterium
AGTGTGTAATGACATCGTTGCGAGAAGCGCGCGCGGAACGCCTCTTGAGTATTCGAGAGCTTGCGAAACAGGCTGCTGTAGCCCCTAGCACGATCTATCTCACGGACAAAGGGAATCGGCTCGCGAATACAACGCTTGCCGAAGGAGAATGAACGATGAAAAGATTACTTATCAGCTTGATGTTTGCAACCGCCGCTACGGCTGCGTTCGCTCAACAAATGCCCGACCTGACCCCTCCCGCCGAACTGAAAAAGCTCGACTGGATGCTCGGAACTTGGACCGGAACCATGGCAATGGACATGGAAGGCATGAAGTTCGATTCCGTTGGCACCATGAAAATAGACTACGATGGCAAGTTCATGCGAACCGTCTCCGCTCAAGACATGATGGGCATGAAAATGACTGAATCCATGTTTTTGAGTTACAACGCCGCCAAGAAAGAGTACGTTTCTTGGGCTTACACGAATTTTTCGTCCAATCCGCGCATCGAGCATGGCAACTTCGAAGGTGAGAAGTTTGTGATGATCAGCGAACCTTGGGTTATGGACGTGTCGCCAGAGCCCACTATCAGCCGATCAACGTTTTTGAAAAAGTCTGCGACTACCGTGCTCTTCACTCTTGAGTTCAAAATGGCAGACAAATGGGTGAAAGTGGGTGAAGGGTTGTTTACGAAGAGCGTTGTTGTTAAGTAGCGTGTACTTGATTTCTGTCTCCGGAATTTGATCGGGATGCAGGAATGCGGGATTCCTGAGTTTGGGCCCGGCTCCTGCTATGGTTTTGCGCGGACGAGACATCAAACCGATTGGGTACGGAAGATATTATCATGAAGTCTCAATATTGGATTACATTAGGCACAGTTGCTACACTCGGACTATTTTCGATTCCATTTGCTCTGGCTCCTAACTTTTTACAGTCGAGGGAGCCGATAGCTCGAGCAAAGGCTATTGAACTCATAAACTTGATTGATCCGGCCGCTGGGCCGACATTTGTAAAAAGTTCTCCAGCACTTATCAATGGCGGACAGCCAACATTTTGGGTGATTGACTTCAAAACCAGCCGAAACGATACCTATTCTGCGTTCTACAAGTCGGAATTTGGAATGGTTGTATCTTTAAAAAGCTCACGAAACTACGACCGGGACCGAAAATTGCATAGAACAGGCGAAAGGGCTTTCCTTTCTAGTGAGATCGCAAGAGCCTATGTGCTTTCATTGCCTTACGTCACCGGCTTGCCTGCAAACCTCAAACTCAAGTCGTTTTCGTTCCAAAACGATTCTGGATCGGGTCCGAAAGTTCGCCCTGGCATCATAAGTGCGACTTTTGCTTACTTTTTTGGCAACAGGGAAGTTCTCATGGCGACTGGCTTTTCAATCTCGATTGACCCTCAGGATCGCGCATTACTACGCTTCAATTCTGGACGCCGACTAGCTCTCACGCTCGATTCGAATGCGACGACTATCTCGGAGTCGAATGCGAGGCAAAGGCTAAAACAGCATCTGATAGCCAACGGACATCAATTCAATTCAGGAAACTCGAGCGGCTTCGACAATATCCACTCACAAATTGTGCTAGTTAAAGTTCCGGGCCAAAATCTAGTTGTTCAGGCGCACCGATTTAAATATGGCAAGACCGAAGCTGTTTTGCGGGCTTCCAATGGTGATGTGTTGTTTGCGGGCACAAAAAAATAGGTTTTGAAATGCAATGGAAGTTTGGCAAATTTGGACTTGTCCTCATTTCAACCAACATACTTTCATTGCGACTCAACGGACACCAAAAGTAATATGACGCGAACCCCTCCATCTCCAACCCCTTCCTCCCAAGGAAGGAAGGGGCTCACTTCCCAGCAGTCTTCCCATAAACCCTGAGAATGGAAATCACATCCGCGAAGTTGCTGATCTTTGCCATCACTTGGCTTAGCTGAACCGTGTCCGCAACTTCGATAGTCACACTAATCTCAGCCGTTGAATTCGGAAGCGTACGGATTCTGGCGGCAGACACATTCGTCTTCGCTTCGCCAAAAATCGTTGAGATATCCATAAGCAGGCCTTGGCGGTTCACAGTAACGATCTGCAATTCAACCGAATGGTTGCTCCCATCGCTCGGCCAATCCAGGGGAATCATTCGCTCAGCTTCCTTTGCTTGATAACCTGCTGCGTTCGGGCACATTCGGCGATGAACCATGATGCCGCGCCCGCGAGTCACATAGCCAAGCACATCGTCGCCGGGGAGCGGATCGCAACATTTCGCGCGTTTGACCATCGTGCCATCCATTCCGCTCGTGCTTACGGTCAGCTTGCCTTGGCGGGACGGATTGATTTGGATTTGGTCGAGCGGCTTCACGTCTTGTGTGTGCCCGCGAAGTTTGTTTACGATGTTGTGCGCCGAAATCAGCCCTGCGCCGACCTTCGAAAACAAGTCAACGGCACCGTCAACGCCATGAAACTGCTTAGCAAGCTCGGACATTTTGTCCTCGCCAAGGTATGCCTTCGGGTCTAGCCCATAGGGCTTCAATTCTCGCTCTAGAAGATCTCGGCCACGAGCGGCATCATCCACTTTCGTAATCTTTCTAAAATAGTTGCGGAGTTTGTTTCTAGCGTGAGAGGATCGGACGAATTCAAGCCAGTCGAGGCTTGGGGTCGCGTTTGCCCGCGTAATCAGTTCAACCACGTCGCCATTTTGGAGCCTTGTCGCAAGAGGAACAATGAGGCCGTTGATCTTTGCACCGACCATCGTGAGTCCGAGCTGCGAGTGAACTCGAAACGCAAAATCAACAGGTGTAGATTCGTTCGGAAGGTCAATGACATCTCCCTTTGGCGTGAAGACAAAAACTTGCTCGCTGAAAAGGTCGTTAGTGATACTCCGCAAAAAGTCTGAACTGAGCTTTGAATCGCTCGACCAGTCAAAAAGCTGCGAACGGAGTCGTGTAAATTGAGTTGAATCCTTGGACTTAGGATTGTCTTCTTTGTACGTCCAATGGGCTGCAACGCCATGCTCGGCGATGTCGTGCATTTCTCGCGTACGAATTTGAATTTCGAGCGGGCTACCCAACGGCCCGACAACTTTTGTATGAAGCGACTGGTATCCATTGGGCTTTGGCTTAGCGATGAAGTCAGAGAAGAGGCCAGGAATCGGCATCCAAAGCTCATGAACGACGCCTAGAGCAAGATAGCATTCCGGCATATCGTTGACAACTACTCGAACGGCCAAAAGGTCATAAATCTCATCGAAGTCAACGTGCTGCTTCACCATTTTGTTGAAGATCGAATAGAGATGCTTCGGACGGCCTCGAATTTCGATAACCGATACACCCTTCTGTTCAAGTCGTTCTTTTAATTCGATAATCGCCCGACCGAGCTCTATTTCACGATCAACGCGGCTCTTCGCGACCATTTCGCCAACCCGCTTGAACTCTTCGGGATAGAGATGTTTGAAGGCTAGGTCTTCGAGCTGCCATTTGATTTGCCAGATTCCAAGCCGTGCGGCGAGAGGGGCATAAACATCAAGGGTTTCGTTAGATATTCGAGTCCGCTTTTCAGGTGGCAAGCCGTCGAGCGTTATCATATTGTGAAGTCGGTCGGCAAGTTTGATGATGATCACGCGAAAGTCGTTCGCCATCGCCAGGAGCATTTTTCGAAGTGTTTCTGCAGCGCGGCTGGTCTCCGCTCGGCTTCGTTGAACTGCAGAAGATCCTGTAGTCGCCTTAAATTTTAGTTTGGTAACCCCTTCTACAATGGCTCGAACATCTTTGCCAAATTCCTTCTCGATTGCGTCCGTGCTGATATCTGGGCAGTCTTCCAGAACATCATGTAGCAAGGCAGCGATGATCGAATCGTCGTCAACACGTAGTTCGGTTAGAATTCGTGCTACTGCAAGCGGATGCGTAATATAGGGCTCCCCGGTTCCTCTGACTTGGCCAGCATGCGCTTTCTCTGCTACAAAATAGGCTTTACGAATCAGATTTGCGTCTGTTGTGGGTCTTTGTTCGCGCAAGATTTCGAGAAGCTCTGTGAGCTCCTGCGGCTCTTCCCAATCGTGGGGAATCTCAGTAAGCGTGATTGCGCTAGACATTTTAGGCAAAACAGCCGCACGCCAAGGGCTGCAGCCGTGGATTCATTATGACCTGATTTTGGTTCAACGGCTATTCCCTTTTCGCTTGAATCATCGAAGCTTGGCACGGAACTCCCTCGGAAGTCGTGATGATTTGATCGCCATCGCGTGAATAACAGATCGCTTCTCCTTGGCCCTCAACATTCAATTTGATCTTCTTTGGTGTTTGCTCCCACCAATCCAGCAGATCGTCTCCTGCTTCGAATTCAAATGCCTCAACATATGTTCTCAAAATCACGAACCTGCCGTCTTGCGAAACAGAAGCCCCTGTGATTAACCGCGTTGCTGCAATGGCCGAGCCAACCGAAACATTTCCAACCTCTCTTACTATGTTGTTTCCTGGCTTTGGAGATGAACACCAAAGGATTCTGGCGGCTTTGTTGGACGTCTTTTCAATGATCCAAAAGTCACCGTTCTTTGGGTTGACGAAAAATGCTTCTGAATTCATCGCACCATTCGGATACTTGATTGTGAAAACATCAACCTTTCGCTGCTCACCAGAAGTCGCAGTTGGCTCTAAGATCCTGTAGATTCTTATCGAATCATATCGAGCCTGATTATCTCCGATGTCTGCAAAATAGAGATAAGATCTCCCGTCAATTTTTGCAGCCGCCATGTCTTCCACATCGCGATTTACAATATCGGGCAAAACGTAAGGTCCTTGCACTTTGCCAGAGAGGTTGAATTTCCAATATTGCATCGGATTGTCGTCGTCGTTGTGTGTATAGAACCAACCTGGATTGTTGAGACTTGGGGCTACGCCTGAACTTTCTTCTAAACCCACCGCATTAATGCTTATGGTTGAAGAGGCTGATGCCGTCGAAATCGGCTGTTGCCCCGATGAGCAAGAGACACCAAGTAGGCATAGCCCACCGACCGCATTCAGCACCGACAATTTCATACAACCTATTGTATCGAACCGCGTCGGTGCTTTAGGAGGTTGTCGTAATACAGAATCAATTGCGCCCAGCCTGCCAAGTTTCCAAATCTTTCGCGCATAAGGTCGCCGATTTCGCAATACAGGTTCTTCGTCATGGCTTTCTGTTGCGAATTTGGAAGATAGCGACGAGCAACTGCTTGGTGAAGATGAGTGTCAACTGGAACGGCACAGTCAAAATGAAGCCCGTATAGACAAATGCAGTCGGCCAGTTTCGGGCCGACCCCCGCGAGCTTCATGAGTTCAAAGTGCGCTGCCTTGTAATCAGCTTCCTTTAGGGCTTGAAGCCAGCCATCCCCACGATCCACCAATTGCGAAACCACAATCGGAATGGTCGCTCCCCGATATCCAAAACCCCAATTCCGAAACTCAGCTTCAGAAACCTTAGATAAGCGGTCGAGTGACGGAAAATTCTTGACCTTGTGGCCATCAATTTCGGCGGCAGTTTGCCCCAAGTTAGCCAGTGTGTCAACCATTTTTTGAATTCTAGAAAGATGATTGTTTGATGTGCATAGAAAGCAAAATAACACTTCAATCGGGTTCGAGGGCCGAAGAAGTCTGAGCGCACTAAGATGGGAAAAGTCTCTTGAGAAACTTGGATCGGCAGAATTGAATTGGTTCCACACTTCTTCTGTTTTGAGTTCGAGATGAAAGAATCGTTCCCATTCGCTTATCGCAGCGTTTGTATTCGCAATTTCTATGACGCATTCATCATTGAGGTAGATTTTTGCGAAACTCGGACCATCAATCCCGATGAAACAATCACCGATTCTCGTCCACCGAAAAACCTGACCACACAAAAAGGATTGGTTCAAGTTGAGGTCATTTGAGCTAGTTGACAGGCAAGCAGGTGTCATAGATCAGCCTGTAAGCCCTGAATCCGAAAGTTCATTACGAATGTCTTGAGGAAGCAGCGAGAGAAACTGGGCTTCATCAAGTACCGTAACGCCTAACTGTGTTGCCTTTTGAAGCTTTGAACCTGCTCCAGGACCTGCAACCAAATAAGTAGTTTTTGAACTTACGCTTCCAGCCGCCTTTCCACCATATCTCAAAACGATGTCTTCGGCTGCTTCGCGAGAAAAAAACTCAAGCTTGCCCGTAAAGACCAATGTTTGGCCCTCAAACAAATTCCCTGCGAGAGGGGCGGGTTCGGTAGGATTTACGCCAAGTGCCAGCATTCGATTTAGCAAATTTTGGTTTTCAAACTCTTCGAAATACTCCTGCAACTCGCCAGCCGTGCGGGGCCCAATATCTTCAATCCCAAGAAATGCATTGTAATCGGCGGCCCTGATTGATTCCAATGAGCGAAAATGCTCAGCAAGATCTTTCGCGCTGCGCTCTCCGACAAATCGAATTCCCAATCCGAAGAGAAATTTATCTAGGGGCCGATTCTTTGAAGCTTCAATGGCCATCAAGAGGTTAGAAACGCTTTGTTCTCCCATTTTTTCGAGGTCCAGAAGTCTAGCCTTCTTGTCCTGCAACTCATAAATACTGGGTAAGTCCGACAGAATGTTTTCTTCCAAAAACCTGTCAATTTGCTTTTCTCCAAGGCCCTCAATGTCCATGGCGTATCTGGATACAAAGTGCTTCAGTTTCGCGGATATTTGGGCGGGACAGGACTTATTCGGACAGCGAAGAACAACTTCACCCAGGGGCTTAACAAGCAGAGTCTCGCATTCTGGGCAGATTTTGGGCTCTACAATCGCCTGCGCATCGCTTCCCCGCTTCTCAAGTACCGGACCGACAACTTCTGGAATCACATCGCCAGCACGTTGGATAATGACGACGTCTCCAACCATCACTCCCCTTTTGGAAAGGTCGTCGTAGTTGTGAAGCGTCGCCCTTGAAATCGTTACTCCGCCAACAAAGACAGGCTCGAGTTCGGCGACAGGTGTAATCGCCCCAGTTCGTCCGACTTGGGGAAACACAGAGAGAAGCTTTGTGAACGCTTGCTCTGCAGGAAATTTGTATGCAATTGCCCATCGAGGGCCACGATTCGTAAAGCCAAGTTCATCCTGGTCTTCAAAGCGATTTACTTTAACCACGACGCCATCAATGCCAAATGGAAATTCAGATCGCTTCGCTTGACATTGGCCAATAAAGTCAAAAATTTCCTCTATCCCGCTTGACACAATTGCTTCTGGCCAAACGCGAAACCCCCATTCCCTCAAGGTCGAAAGTAAGTTCATCTGCGAGTCGGCTGGTCGCGTTCCCATTCCCAGTCCATAAGCGAAGAACGTCAGTTTCCTTGCAGCGGTTAACCGTGAATCTAACTGTCTCAAGCCACCAGAAGCTGCATTTCTTGGATTTGCAAAGAGTTGTTCACCCTTTTCGGCCCTTTCGAGGTTGAGTTTATCGAAAACTTTCTTGAGCATCAGCACTTCGCCGCGAACTTCCACAATTCCGGGAACTTCATTACGCAAACGCAACGGAATTCCCATAATCGTCCGGGCGTTTTCTGTGACGACTTCGCCTGTCTCGCCATCTCCGCGTGTCGTTGCTAGAACCAATATGCCATTTTCAAAAGTAAGCGAAAGTGATGCTCCATCGAACTTAAGCTCCGAGTAATATTCGATCTCGCCATCACGGTCTAGCAGTTTCTGGCATCTTTGATCGAACGAGGAAAGTTCCGACTTGTCGAACGCGTTGTCGAGCGACAACATTGGGACACGGTGTTTTGCTTGAGTGAATCCGGCAAGTGGCGGAGCGCCTAAACGAAGAGTTGGGCTTTCCTCTGACTTGGTTTCTGGATGCGCTGACTCAATTTCGCTCAGTTCCCGAAACAACTTGTCCCATTCTGAATCCGAAATCTCCGGTGAATCCAACACGTAATAACGATAATTGTGATACTCGATCACCTTTCGCAATTCGGCGGCACGAGCAGCGTAATCCATTGGAGTTCTTGGGCTGCTTATTCCTCTGAAGCCGTGCTCATAATGCTCTCGCTCACAAAAATTGGACATTCAAATCTGGCAGCGATAGCAATCGCATCTGATGGGCGAGAGTCAATCTCAATCTCTTCGCCACCGGATTTCAAGATCATTTTTGCGTAGTAAGTTGTACTCCAAATGTCGTCTATGACGATCTTTTCGACCGTGCAACCAAGCCTATCCAATACAGTTTTGAATAGGTCATGAGTCAATGGCCTATCGGGCACCGAGCCTTCCAGCGGTCTGGATATTGCGAGTGCGTTGCAAGGATCAATCATGATTGAGAGCCTGCGATCTCCGTCCCGAAGTACTACAAAGTGCTCGCGATTCAATGAATCGTCGCGTGCGTAAACCGCATCAACCGTGACCTCAACCAACTCACGCACATCGTTCTCAGCTTCCCCGAAATTTTGGGTAAAGAACGGTGGCGGTTCACTGAACGATTCAGGATTCTCTCCTTCATTTGGCTCATCAGGCATATTGAAATCATACCTTTTGGGAGTGCTCGGGCTTGACCGAG
>JANNJE010000182.1:0-4633 GCA_031405735.1 Armatimonadota bacterium
GCTACTTGGTCTCAAGTGGCGTGGATCGTTCCCGGTGCGACCAATCAAAATAGGCCGTTTTTCAGTTCTGACAGCACAAAGGTCGGCTCAGTTGATTTTTCGGGCGATGTCTCGCTCTACAACATCTTTTCGCAAACCTTAATTTATAATGCATCTCCTCCTATCAGCTCTTTTTTGGGAGGAAGTGTAGTTTCGCGAAAAACCGACATCGGATTTTTCCATTCGTTTCATGTTCTGGCTCGAATGAACCTCGCAACGTGTGCGCTAATGGGGCAAGTATCTTCAGAAATCATGCAGAGCTATGCGGGAAGCTATTCACAGGATCTGCATTCGTTCATCGTCATCGGGTTGCCTTTCACAGCGGATAAGCCAGAAATCGAAATCTGGAACACAAGCATGTCTAGGCTTAGCGCATACGATACGCAAGCCGGAAGTACGATTCGCTTTCCATTTTATGTTGACTGCCGGCCGGGAAGGTCGAATCAGTTTGCTCTTGCAATGAGAAATGGCGAAGTTTTTGTAGCGGAAAATCCGCATGTGAAGTTGACGGTGAGGTGAAGTTGCATGGAAGAAATTGAATCTATTCCAGAGAAGTCAGATCGAAGTCTCTTTTGGACGCTGCTGGCAATTCGAGTAATGGGTTTCGGGTTCGTCATTGGCTATTTTGCAACCCAGAATGTGCCGTTCAAGTTCTATTTGATTGGCTTTATCACAATTTACGTTGTCTACATGACATGGAGATCGTGGAAAGCTTAGATTGGAAGTGAATCCTAACTCTTATTCCGAATATGCAACAAATCTACGTCTTGAATTTACAATCCTCTCCCTTGATGGGAGAGGAAGTGCGAGGAACGAGCTCAAGTGAGGGTGACAATTCGCAAAAAGCAAACTCTCAATCACCCTCATCCCAGTTCACCAGCTCATCCTTCGCAGGGTTCACAGGCCTTCTCCCATCAAGGGAGAAGGGAGGTTTACGACTTATTCCGAATATGCAACAGGTCCCCGTCCCAGAACTCCCCTTCCTCATTTCCGCGACGAAGTCGCCTGGAAGGGAGGAAGGGGTTGGGGGATGGAGGGTCAAATGAAAGAAAAGTCGATTTGGACGAACTACGACTTATTCCGAATATGCAACAAATCTCCATCTTGAATCACGTACTCTTTCCCTTCCAGCGTCATCTTTCCAGCTGAATACGCTGCGTCAAGCGAGCCGAACTGCTCATAAACTGAATAGTGAACGACCTCAGCCCGGATGAAGCCTTTGGCGATGTCATTGTGGATGGTTCCGGCGGCCTTTAGTGCATTAGAGCCGTTCCGCAAGGGCCAAGCACGAGTCTCATTCTCGCCAGCAGTAAAGAACGTGATGAGCCCCATCGAATCGTAAACCGACTGGATGACTTTGTTGCTTGCCGGTTCGGAAAGCCCCATTGCCTCTAGGAATTCGGGCTGATCTTCAAGCGGTAATTGTGCAACTTCTTCTTCTAAAGTTGCACATACTGAAAAAACTGGAGTGCCTCTTTTGTTCAGGGCATCCATTCGAGTCTTAAGGATATCGCTCGGGTTCGCGGCTTCATCTTCGCTGACATTGAAGCAAGTGACAACAGGCTTAGTTGTGAGGAACTGATAATTCTTGACGAACGTCTCTTCAACTTCATTGAACTCTTGCAGCCGGAGCGCTTCGCCATTTTCTAACGAGGGCTTCACTCTTTCGCAGAACATTCGTTCGTTGTATTCGGGCGATCCCGATTGCCTTGCCTGCTGGGTCTTTATGAGCCGTTCTAAGCGCGATTCAACGATCTGCAGATCAGTCAGCACCATTTCGATCTCAATGGCTTCCTGATCCCTTATTGGGTCAATCGAGGCATGAAAAGGTGCCATCGGAGACTCAAAGCACCTGACGACGTGAAGAAATACCTCCATTCGCCGTGCCGAATCCAGAAATTTGGTCGAAAACGCCCGTCCCGAAGTCCCAGTCGGTTCCAGATCGTCGTGGAGCATGACGGTCGCCGGAGTTATCTTCTTTGGATGAACCTGAGCAACTATGGCATCGAATCTGGGGTCTGGGACGGGAACAGCAGTAATGTCCCCTTTCGCCTGAGCGCGAGATGCCGCCCGGTAAAGGGAGCTTTTGCCAGTTTGTGGATATCCGATAAGTCCGACTTTCATGGTGGTTGAGGGGAATTGCTATTGTACCGGCGCAATGCTGACATGGACTGATGGGGCAAATTGGACGTATATGACTCATTCATCCTATAAGTCCTATCTGTCCTACCTCTAATGGCTCACCCTAAGCAAACTGCTCAAGGAACCGAATATCGTTCTCAAGAAAGTGCCGGAGATCGTCTACTCCATAAGCCATCATGGGAATCCTTTCGACCCCTAGCCCGAATGCAAAGCCCGAAAACTCTTCGGTATCAATTCCATACGCATCCAGGATGTTGGGATGCACAAGTCCAGCCCCGCCAAGCTCGACCCACTTGCCGTTGAAAAGTTTGGGAGAGGATATCGCGTAGTCAACCCCAGGTTCGACAAAAGGGAAAAAATCTGGCCGAAAGCGAATTTGCACTTCATCGCCAAACATCGCTCGAGCAAAAAGTTCGAGAGTGCCCTTTAGGTGCGCCATCGAAACGCCTCGATCAATCATGAAGCAATCCACTTGATGAAATGTATGCGAGTGCGTGCGATCTACGGCTTCATTTCGAAATGTTCTGCCAACTGTAAAATATCGCAACGGTGGCTTGACGCTTTCCAAAATCCGCCCCTGAAATGCGGTGCATTGCGTTCGCAAGACTTTGTCGCCCACATAAAATGTGTCTTGCTCGTCCATTGCAGGATGGTCGGCTGGATAGTTTAGGGCATCGAAATTGTATCGAAACTCCTCTAGTTCAGGCCCTTCGTAATAGACAAATCCCATGCCGCCCAATACTTCGATAATCTTGTTTGTGGCTTGTTGAAGCACGTGCTCGATGCCAGTTTGGGCTTTTCGGGATGGAAGAGTTATGTCAATTGCATCTGCTGCAAATTGTGCTTCAAGTTCACCGCCCTTAAGCATATTCTGGCGAGATTCTATAGCAACTTCCACCCGACCTCGAGCTTCGTTTACCGCTTTTCCGAAGTGAGGCCTGTCTTCGTTAGAAAGGGTTGGAATCAGCTTCATTAGCCCTAAGATGCTCCCATTCTTGCCAAGGTAGCTCAGCTCAATTTCGCGTAGTACGGTTGTGTTCTCTGCAGAAGCAATAGCAGAAAGTGCTTTCGATTCCAATTCGGCAATTTGTTCCATTTGAACTTACGTTGTGACTCATTTTTGGCAAGCGATGCAAGGGGCGGGTGAGATTTTGGCCCTTGGATTGTGGATTGTGAATTAGAGCGGAAGGCGGAGTTCGGAGAGCGGGAATGGAAATCAACCTCTACATTTTAGCGACAATTTAGCAACTACTAAGCGACACTAGCGACCTCATTGATTCAACCCGCCAACAACTGGCCAACCAACAATAGCCAAAATTCCCATCTCAATTCCCAGCCAAAATACGGAATAAACCCCTTGGCGAATCAGGCTTGGGAGGATTGAAGTGTTTAAGAAGAAACCAAAAGCACCTAAGGAGGCAGTTGAAGGTGGCAAGAAGAAGAAAGGCAAGCTGCCCGTCATCATTGCTTTAGTAGTAGTGTTGGGCGGCGGAGGCTTCTTTATGATGAAGGGCAATGGCGGCAAAGAAAAACCGAAGGTCAAGATTGGTGCCGAAGTTGCTGAACTCGGCGAAGTCCTCGTCAATCTGAAGGGCGGCTCTACTTACGCTCGAATGAATATCGGTCTTCAATTCGTCGAGGGTTTTGACGTAGCCCACTTAGAAAAACAGAAGGCAGTAATTCGGGACGCAATCATCATGGTGGTGAGCGCACGATCAGTTGGAGATATCAGTTCACCAACTGGCAAAGAGCTTCTGAAGGAACTAATTGCGACTTCCATAAACCACAGTTTGCACCTGCTTCATCCGCCAGAAGCGAGTGAAAAGGCTCAAACGGAGGCTCCGAAAGAGGATGCTCATGGCGCAGAAAAGAATCACGACGATGGCGAGGACAATGGCGTTCCAAGGGCCAAACGGGCGCATCCGGAATGGGATTCAGACGAGGGGCCAGTACTCAAAGTCTATTTTTCAGATTTTGTAACCCAATAGCTACCCGACAAACCAGTAAAGCCATGCCACTCCGTAATGGAATGACATGACTCTTTGATTCGCCCTACTGAAGGAGCGCGGAGCTATAATTGCGACTAGCATGCAGTTTTTGGAGTCCAGACGCCGCATTTCGTGCCCCGTCCCAATCTTCGATTTCCCCTCGGCGGGACCTTCGAGACGTCATGTCCCGCCAAACCCGAACTAAAGCGATAGTGCTTTCGCAACACTCGGACAAGCAATCAATTCATCCAACTTGCTCTCTTCCATAGCTTCAAAAACGGCATCAAGTGCCTTTATCTCGGAAAGATACTTCGACCGAATCTCTTTACGAAGCTTCCCCTCGACATACCGAATCTTATCTTCTCGAGATTCGCAGATTAGCGTAGGCACGGGCACGGGCTTGCCATCTTCCACAGCCACCATCGTGACCCTCGCAGTATTCGTATGCCGCCGATTTCCTTCTT
>JANNJE010000183.1:0-1338 GCA_031405735.1 Armatimonadota bacterium
CGTCACTATTGTCTCTAAGTTGTCTCTTCTTGAATTTAAAACAACTATCAATCCAAGTGCAGGAAGCTACTAATGTTACGACAGCGACCACAATGACCACATGAAGCTACCAAATGTTTGTCGTTCACTCACTAGCAAAAACGAAACAAAATGCGCCATAATCTTGATTCGTTGCGGGTTCTATGTTTCCCGCCGTTGGACCCAAGAGGCGCAAAATGGCCAAGAAATCAGAAGCCCGAGAAATTATCCGAATCGTCTGCACCGAAGACGGGAAGAATTACTATACGACGACCAAGAACAAGCGAAATACTACGGATCGCTTGGAATTGATCAAGTACAACCCCAGACTTCGAAAGCACACGCTCCATCGCGAGAAAAAATAAGAATTTGAACTAATCTGGACTAAGAACAATGGCAAATCCTAAACGTCGTCATAGCCACCAAAGAACTGCCTTGCGCAGAACGCACTATATTGCAATACTGCCCGAGATCGTAGCGACGAAACAAGTGGGCGGCGATCCATTTCGACTCAATCATTGCGCTTCGCCAGACGGATATTACAAAGGTCGTCGGCTTCCTGGATTTAAGGATAAGTAGGGCGCGGGAATCGAAAATCGTTATTAGTTATTGGTAATTCAGAGCTTGAACTAATAACCAACAACAAACAACGAACCATTAGAACTCCAGTCCAAGCTTTGCATCCAACTCTGGATTCGGTACCGATCCCCGATCACTTATTGAGGGTTGCGGATTGAAAGCTGCGCAGGGAGTTCCAAACCGTGGTTTGGAAAAACCTAGCGTCGTATTTCCCCTAGCAAGAATCTGATTCGCATTGCCGTCCAGCCAGGGTGTGAAGCTTCTTGCATTGCAATAGTGGCTCACAAAAGACCTTCTCATTCGGTCCGTTGTTCGGTTGCTGTAGCTCCTATGCAAAATGTGGCCACCAAAAAACGCAACGTCTCCAGGCTCCATTTCGCAGCAAACTTTGTTCGCTTCGAGCCGTTTCGCAATGGGTTGCAAGTCATTTCCAGGATCGTCGTCGCTGTTGCTGTGCCCGCCAACTCCGCCAACTCGAGTGATTTCGTTTAATTTCCAATCTCCATGCCCGCCACCATTTTGTGGAGGATAGATCGGTTCGGAATTGCTTCCCCGAAGCATCCACATGCATCCATTTTCCTCTTTTGCCGGGTCAATGGCGATCCACGCGCCTATGAGTGAATCAGGAAATGTCGGAATGTAGTAGCTGTCTTGATGCCATCCCTGGCCGTCAGAACCTGGAGCACGGAAGAACAGCATTGTCTGAAGCGCGGCAATATCGGGCCCGGTGAGTGCTTCAAC
>JANNJE010000184.1:0-6067 GCA_031405735.1 Armatimonadota bacterium
TCAAGGTCGTCAAGCGTGCGGACGCCATATCTGTCGCCGAAATTCGATTCCGAATTGAAAGTATTTGGATAGTTGACATTCAACGAAGTCATTTCATAGTAATAGTTCTGATTTTCGATGAGGTAATCAGAAAGATCAGCATAGAAATACGTTTCTGGATCACGCAAGAAATCAACGGGATCGCTAAAGCCGTTTGACGTGGTTGCCATATAGATTCCATAACCCAAGAAGTAATTCAAATTTGACGTTGGCGGGTCCCAAACTAGATCAACTTCGATATTGTTTCCACTACCTGTCTCACGGCTACTACCTCTTCGTTTCGCTCTGCGCGGATCGGAAATGCGCTTTAGGTTTTCATACGCGGCGGAGTCAGACTGGCTCCTCGTAATCTCATTGGGAGTCGTCCAAGCCACTGCAAACATGTTTCCGGGCGGCGAAATCACGGGATCGGCGGTATCGCCAACGATAATGTCGTATTGCCGAATTTCTCCTGCGCTAAGTGAAACAGAACTACGGTCTGATGCAAATTCGCGCGCCGAGCCATTCACTGTATAGGTGAATCCTGCGGCGAGTCCCTTGAGCTCGTATGCTCCTGTCGCGCTGCTCACATCATGAATGCTGCTTAGCTGAGTTCCGCCGGACTGCAAAAAGGCAAAGATATGGGCGCCCTGTATGATGTTGCCAAACCGGTCACGCACGAAGCCTCGAAGAGTAGCCTGCTGGTTTGAACGAACTAGCGTAACGTTGATGCTTCGGCTCCGCTCACCTTCAAAAACTTGAACCGTAGTAAATGCGCTGTAGGTTGTTCCTCCGCCAGTAGGTGTTGATTCTGCTCGCAGCTCCCAAACTCCTTCTCGAAGTCCTGTAAGCACAAATGCGCCGCCAGTATTTGAAATAGTGGATTGGCCATCCATTGTGATTTCGACGTTTTGTACTGTGTTTCCAGCCAAATCTATAACATTTCCGCTAAGAGAGGCCGTCCGGAGAGCTGAAATGAGTCCTCCACCGCAACCAAATAGTGACGAGCATAGCAAAACAACACAAATAAGCAAAAAGAAATTGCGTTTCATTACGCCATTTCTACGTTCAAAGCGGCATTCTGTTTCGCAAAAGTGGCGAAAGCTGGTAAGTTGGCTCCGTGGTATACTTCCGCACTTCTGCGCGGGTGGTGAAATTGGTAGACACGCTACCTTGAGGTGGTAGTGCTCACAAGGTGTGAAGGTTCGAGTCCTTTCCCGCGCACCAAATTTTTTTGCGATTCCAGCAGAATAATTTGACGATTTGTTTCAAGCTGCCAAATTGTCACGATCTATATAGTTCCGCCACTTTTCCACATATATGTCTAGCGGTTTTCCCTTCAATCCCTCTAGATGTACACACACTTATCCACAAATCGTACTGAGTAACGTTCGGGCGAAAAGTGACACGAATCGCCACGTAATTCTTACAGTGGCAAGATCATTTGGAGGGGAGTGTCCTCGCTGATTTTCTGCATCATCCCATCCATGAATAAGCGATAGAATCCAGCCAAAATGAGGAGCGAGCCACCCATGATGAGCAACAGCATCCAGCATCCGATCCGGATTTGTCCGGCTTTATCAGCGGAAGAGAATTCAGCCCGTTGCGCCTCTGCGACGCTTGCTAGGGCGCCAGGTAAATCTCCCACGTACTCTCCAGTCGCTACAATCGAACCCATTTCCGGCGTAAGCATGGAAATGTCTTGGACAATCTGCGACAGCTTTGTTTCAGCTCTCATTGAATTCGCGGCGCTTTGCATTTTTGACGCAAGTTCTAGGTTCGGCATAACGCCTGCGGCAGCTTCAACGGCCGACTTCGGTGCAATTCCTGATTTGAACAGATTTGAAAGTGTCCATGCAAACATAGTCATGGATTCGAGCTTGGCTCTCTTCGAAGTGGTTGGCACAAAAAGTACCAATTTGTGCCGCAATCCGCGGTTCGGCATAGACTGCCACATTCGATAAAAAAGCCATACTGCGAGCGTCGAGCCTATGAAAATTGGCAAAGACCTAACGAATTGCTCGAAGAAAGTCGCCCCTAGCACCTTAAAAGGAGAGGATTGGGCATCTCCGCTGGCTGATTTGTCCCAAAATGCAAACAGAGATTGCAAGCCCCAAACCATTACCGGCAGACATGCAAGGACGGATATGAAGAAGATTCCTAACCAGAAGTACCATCTTTTGAATTTGTGAGAGTTGTTGGCTTGCTCAGAAATGGCCTCGCACGCTTGTGGCAAGAAGCCCCCGATTTCTCCAGCCCTGTACATGCCAACAATGTGAGGCGGAAAAAGGAATGGATACTTTAGAAATGTATTGGCAATGCTAAATCCTTTGCTGGCGTCTTGAGCGCAATCTTCCAGGGCACTTTTGAACTTCGTCTTTGCCATGTTCGAGGCTAAATTTGTATACGCTTGTGCAGGATTGACTCCCGATTTGAAGTAACTCGAAATTTGACTGAAGAGAAAGTACAGGTCTTTGTCTGTTGCGCGTTTCGTTCGAACAGGATCTGAATTTGTAGGTTTAACTGAACTAGCGAAGTTTGGTTTAACCGATTGCACTGACTGTGTCTGAACGGTGAGCGAAGACTTTGGAACACTTCTTGTAACTGCAGGAGTTGGTTTTTGCGGCAAACCCGCTGCCGCGACTTCTGAAATGCCGCTGAGCTTTAATCCTCGCAGTTGAAGCATTTTGTCAACAGCTTGCCAATCGGTGGCCTGCGCGGTTCCTTCATGGCGCTTTCCGTCGGGGCTAGTTGCCGTGTAGCGATAATGTGGCATTGTTCACTCTTACGACGGACTCAGCTTGATCTTTGGTGGCTTCGAGAAGGACATTTACTTTGCCAAATCCTGGAACTACAAATTTTGGAACGATTTCAGCCAACGGTTCAAGAACGAATCTGCGTTCGGCGGTTAGTGGATGCGGAATCTGAAGCGAACGCAGATTGCAGCCTTCGCAACGAAGCTGAAGCCTTCCATAAGCGACAATGTCAATATCCACTTCGCGGGGGCCGAATTTTTCTCTTGCATGCCTTCCGATCTCTTTTTCGACCTGCTTTACAAAATTCAACAGCGCTAATGGCCCCAAGCTTGTCTCACAAAGAAGAACCGCATTGAGAAATGAAGACTGGTTCTCCAAATACATGGGAGCTGTTTCGTACAACGAACTTGCTTTTTGAATTTGAATCTTGGATGAGAGTTTCTTGACCGCAATTTGAATCAACTCGGCGCGATTCCCGATATTCGATCCCAAGCCCAGAATTACTTGCGCCACTGTAGCCTTGTACCCGAAATTGGGCTGCTCATAGGCTTAAGGGTGTTTCGAAATCTCACGCAAAGTCGCAAAGAACGCAAAGAATCTCTTGAAATTTCTTTTGAATTCTTCGAGACGCTTGGGAGCCATTCGTACATTAGGAGTCCTCACTAGTTGCTGCGCTTGCTTTGCGCTCCTTGCGACTTTGCGTGAGATTCTAAGAGACTTTCAATTTCGGGTGGAACTTGGCAAGGTAATATGTGAACTTCGCGGCGGTTGTAGCTCAGGGGTTAGAGCGCCTGACTGTGGCTCAGGAGGCCGTGGGTTCAAGACCCATCAGCCGCCCCATTTTTCAAAATCCCGCATTTATTGCGGGATTTCCATGTGCAAATTGCCAGGGATGCCGATCATCAAGATATGGCATCAGCAATACATATGATTCCAAAGGGAATTGACCCAAAGCGCACAGAGAGATTTTTGATGGAACTACCTGAAGTGGTAGATGCATCGGTCTGGTTTGACGAGCAGGGAATGCTCGCTCACGTGACGGTTTGTGGTAATCAGTGCATGACGGCTCGAAAGATTCAATCCGAGTGCATGAACAAATTAGGCTTACATCAGACCCCTCGCGAAGTCTATTTGATTTGGGCTAACCAGTTAGTGGCTTAGACTCATCACCGCAGGTGTAAGAATTCTTGATGGGGATACGGAACTTGCTTTCCCAATTTACGATTCGTCTTCTTCAATAACTTCTAGGTCTTCGGGCGCGCCAACAATTGCCTTTGCAGGACCCATGCTTTCAAAAGTTACAGAAGCAATATTCTTGTAATTTCGGTTCGGGCAGTTGTTGCAAACGAATTCAACATCAACTCTAACTAACCACACAGGCACCTTTTCTAACGTTTTTCCACATCCACACTGAACCATTTACGCTCCTTCCTGACTGCTGCTTCCGCCCTGCTCGTTGTAATGCTGAACGGTCTGCTTGTGACTCAAAAGTCCGTTGATTAGCATCACCAACGCGCCCCCAAAGTAGATTAGTGCTAGGCCATCTTCACGCTTTTGACCTGGATCACGAACAGAATCTTGCCCCAAAACCAATCCAAGAAAGCCGATCAAAAATAATATCGCAGCAATCCAGAAATATGTATTTTTCCACCAATGGGGCGTGGGGATGGGCTTGTCGCTCACAACGGGATTAGTTTACCTTGGGGCAGCGCTGGCAAGTAGTTGGCAGGTGGCTGGCATGTTGTCTCCAAGTGGTTGGCATGTTGAAGCAACTTGCCAACTACCTGCAAACCACTTGCCAACTACCTGCCAACAATGTTAACTGACTAGTGCCGTTTCTCGAGTTTCCTAACCTTCTTTTCCGTGTTCATCAGGTACAGAAATAGGCCGCACCACACCAAAACCGGCGGTATCGCCGCTAATATCCAATTTTCCATCCATTTCCTCCCGGTTCAACCGAACCGATTCGACTGCTATGCGCTGTAGGACGAGTTTGATTCCAAACAAGGTCAACAAAGCCCAAACTGCAAGAAAAACGTACAGGTATTCCCCAACCAAGAGTCCCTTTTGAATGGTTTGGCTGGGATGCGATGACAAAGACGCCACTTGAGGCAAACGTGGAAACACGAATACCAAGAATACGATTGGCAAGAAACAAGCTACGTTATAGACGGCTGCTACCGAGGCACGCTTTTGCTCGTCGGTAAACGCTGATCGGAGCAGCATATAGGCAAATTGCAGCATCAAAACCAGCAAAAATGAAGTTTGCCTGGGGTCGCCTTGCCACCACGCACCCCATTGAACATAGCTGAACAGAATTCCCGTAGCCATCGTCAGCGCAAAGAAGATCGTAGCCATTTCGTTGGTGGCTTCGGTCCGGATATCGAATCGCATTTCTCGGCTCGATAGATATCGCCAACTCATGACCACTGACCAAACGTAGAAAGTCAAGCCGACGAAAGCGCAAGGAAGGTGGAAGAAGATGATTCGCGCAAGAGATGGCTCGTTAAACATCGCTGCGTCTGGCACTCGAAAACTCCAAGCGGTTACGAGCGCAAACAGCAATCCATATCCAATCCAAACGAACTTTTTCAAGCCTTCCATATCGCCTCAAACCACATTGGTCCCAGAGCATAGCTTGCCACTGCATAGAGCCAGACCCCTATTATCGCACTTGGTCCGCCCAAGCCATCGCCTAGAGAAATCCTAAGCGACGCCACTCCTAAGAACACAAACGGAACCAACAGCGGCAGAGCAATTGCCCCCGCCAAGACGCCCCTGTTTTGAGCCTGAGCAACCAAAGCCCCACATAGTGTCACCGTACCTGAGAGTGCTGCGCATCCGCCTATCAAGGTCAGAAGAAATTGCGGCGTATCAAGAACACGAACTCCGGCAACGTTCACATATATCGTTGCCAGCACGATTCCGGTGACTACCATCTGCGCCAAATTAAAAAGTGCCTTTCCCCAAAAGACCGAATACGGTGGAGCCAGAAGGCGCAGAAGGTCGCCAGTGCCTTGTTCCTCTTCACTTACAAATGCTCGGGGTAAAGATACGACTGCGGCAAACAAGAGAGCGACCCAGATCAATCCACCGGCCAAAGTGCCACCAAGCTGTTTCCCGAAGCTTGCGATTGCAAGTGTAAGCACCGTTATCGTTGCAAAAAGGCCCGCGGTGAGAAATCCAGACCGATTTCGCATTTCCATGAGCATCTCTTTGCGAAAGACGGTGATGATGAAGCGCATTGCTAAGCTCATTTTAGCTTGTTTTTGGGAGTGCGCGGGCTTGACCGC
>JANNJE010000185.1:0-1504 GCA_031405735.1 Armatimonadota bacterium
GATCTTATTTGGAATTGCACCGAAATGAAACGCGCAACAACTAAACTTCAGCAGGGAGAGGTTCGGTCATCCGATGCAATCAGAAAGTGGCAAGACCGTATTGCGGCTGTACTTGTACTATCTTTCTTAACAGTGCTTGCAGCCCTTGGGCCAATGGGCACAAGACACGAGCTTTCACAAATTACCCTGACTGGGGTGGACGATACGCCTAAATGGATCACACTTGCTGGGATATTGGGGCTTATTGTCCTGAACGGCATCTTTGTCGCTGCTGAGACTGCGGTCGAACACCTTAGAGCTGTTCACTTGAAATTCTTAAAGGAGCAAAACGAACGTCAAGCCAAACGGGTGCAAGAAATGCTTGAAAATCAAGTTCGATACGCTTCAGCCTGTTCGCTAGGCTCGCAAACCGTCCGCCTCCTCATGGTTCTTGCATGCTTCCTGTTGGCTCCCACAGCGACGAGATTGCTGAATTGGGAATTAACCTATTGGAACATCACAATCGCGACGTTAATTGTCGCTTTGCCAATTGGGGTGCTCAATCTTGTTTTTGGGGAACTGATCCCAAAGAGTTTTGCTTCGTTGCACCCGCCAAGAATTTCAGTTGTCTTAAACAGATTCATTCAGGCTGCATCGTTTCTGTTTGCTGCTCCGCTCTGGCTGATAACCGTAGTAGCCAACTCTTTTACATCTCGATTTGGCGGAAGGGCAACGCTGACCATGCTAAACGCCGCCGAAGAAGAAATCAAGACCATCGTGGACACTGCTGAAGTCGCCGGCGAGTTTGAAGCCGAAGAGAAAGAGCTTCTGCACTCAGTGTTTGAATTTGGGGACACGATTGCCAGAGAAATCATGACACCGCGAGTTGATCTGGATGCACTGTCCGTTCGTAGCGACCCGACTGAGATCATGAAGCTCATTCAAGAAACTGGGCATTCCCGAATTCCGCTTTTTGAAGACACCGACGATCAGATCGTCGGCATTATCCACGCAAAGGACATGCTTACAGCTATCGTGAATAATAAGGCACCCAATTTACGAACGCTGATGCGCCCTGTGCTATTTGTGCCTGAAAGTAAAAATCTACATGAATTGTTAAAGGAATTGCGTCACCATAGAACTCAAATGGCGATTGTTCAGGACGAGTTTGGCGGCACGGCGGGGATCGTGACAATTGAGGACATTGTTGAGGAATTGGTCGGCGACATCATTGACGAATACGATGTCGAAGAGCCTGAAGTGCAAGAAATCCCTGGCGGATGGCTGGTGGACGGGCGAGCGCATGTGGACGATGTGAATTCAGAAATCGGCTCCGACTTCGAGAGCGAAGACTATGACACTATCGGCGGATTAGTCTTTGGAGCCTTCGGTAGGCAAGCAAAGTTGGAAGATTCGATTGATGTCGAAGGGTTTCGTTTTACCGTTGTTGAGACAGATGGGCGAAGGCTTTCTAGGTTGAAAATTGTGATCGCATCAGAACATACGAATGCAGAGGGGCTTGTTT
>JANNJE010000186.1:0-7384 GCA_031405735.1 Armatimonadota bacterium
GTTCTGGCGCGGCTATTCGATCAAGGACTTCGTCAACCAGATGTTCGGCAACGTCGCCGACCCGGTCAAGGGTCGGCAGATGCCGGTCCACCACTCGGTTCTCTTGCTTTGTGATCGGCCTCGCTGCCTTCAACTACCTAGTTGATTTCGACATGATAGACAAAGGCATCGAGAACCGGGCGCCGAAGCACATGGAATGGTACGGAGCTTTTGCTCTTGTATTTACGACGGTGTGGCTGTACCTCGAAATCCTTAGGCTTCTTCGCAAGCTTTACTCGCGATGATTTACAGGTAGACGGCCAACTGTTGAAACCGCTAGCTCAGCGAGAAACTAGCAACGACTCAACCTGCCTGTTTGCATCTCTGAGCCGCTGACAAAGTGCCAAAGTTGCGTTTCGCAAAACTGTTACTTCTAGTTTTGGGTTCGTCCTCATCAATTCCCGTAGCCCCTTTTCAGGAATCACGAAAATCGTTGAATCACCGATTGCAGACACGTTCGCCGTGCGCTCTTTTCCATCTAGGAAAGCGATCTCGCCAATCATATCGCCAACTTTCAATTCGCCGATCAGATCGCCGCCTCGTGTTTCGACGCGCGCCCGACCTGCACCAAGAACCATAATGTCCCTGCTTTTATCCTGCTCGGTCACAATTGGTTGGCCAGCTTTGAATTCAATTGCCTCACAAATAATGTTTACGGCATCAATATCGCCCTGAGTAGCCCCACGGAGGAGATATATCGTCGAGAGAAATGTTGAGTCAATCATGCAAAGATGCTAGCACATGGGAGTGTTTTGGAGTTCGCTGATACATTTTTTCTGACAATTTTCTGGATCCGTTGTTCAAATGTCACCGTCCGATAGTAATCACTTCTAAACGAGCCGAAATTTCGTCGCCTTCGTTCAGCCTTTCGGCTTTACGGACGCTGGCCTTAACTGGAACAATGTAGGCTCCATCTTTAGGCCATAGTGCCGTTTTGTACTTAGTTTTGCCGATCTTGACTTCAACTGGGATCATTCCCCAACCGTAAGTTGCCATTTTTTCGATTGCCTTGATCTCACGCGATTCATTTGACGGAACTGTGATGAAATACCAAGGTGCCGGGCCCTTCCAGTACCAAATCTCGCCGCAAATTTCAAAGGCCATGCCCTATTCTAGCCTCAGAGCATAACCGAGGTATATACTGAGATATGAATAATCTTCGATTTTTGGCTTCCTTCTTGTTGATTGCTTGCATTGGCGGCTTGGTGGGTTTTGGCGCGTTTCAGGATGGGACGATCACACGCCCTCAACTGCGTGACATGCTCGTTCAGCTCGGATACGATGTATCCGACATCGTTAAAGATGCGGGGAAAGAAAAATACACCGTCAAGTTCACTAAGAACGACCTCGATATCCCAGTTGGCTTTGAAATCAGTCCTAGCGGCACATACATTTGGCTCACTGTCAACCTCGGTTCGGCACCCACCGAAGGCAACACGAAGTGCCTGAACCTGCTAAAACAGAACTCTAAAGTGCAGCCAACATTCTTCTATATCACGGATTCCGGTCGCCTCATGGCTGCTTTGGCAATTGAAAACCGAGGCGTCACGAACGCAATCTTGCGACAACGCGCCGACTCGGTCAGTGACAATGTTGGGAAAACCAAAGAATACTGGCAAGCTCAGTAAGTGGCTTGAGTTATAATACGACCATGAAGGCTCTCACCGCATTTGGTTTGGTTGTCGTAACCACTTTTGCCATTGGCCAGCGCTTGGAGACGAGCATCGGGGGCAAGTCCGCCGACAAGTACCACCAATCTGTCCGCGACCCACGAACCGGGCTCTATTTGTTCTCGAGCGGCGACTGAGACGGAGCTTATAAGCGCTTGGTCTTAAGCGCTGACATCGTTTCGATCATGAAAAACGAAGGCCATGATTTTACAGATCTCGCGAAAACTGATGTCGACAAAGAGGCCAAGAACTACGAAAAGAATTTCAAACAAGAGCGAATCTCCGCCAAAACCAACAATGGAATTCGTTTGGGGATGACCGAAACCCAAGTACGAAACATTCTCGGTAAACCCACAAAGCAGATGTGGAGCAAGAAGTTCGAGGCTCGAGAACTGATTTACCGCCGCAGAGATACGTGGTTGAAAAGCAAACAGGATGGCGGAGGTGAAGAAGGAACGGATTGGAGCAACTACTATCTCTTTCGAAATGGCAAGCTGTATTACATCGAATTCAGCCAAAGTGCCATCGGCGGGGCCTGATAGGATCCTTCCCTCCCGCAGTTGCGGGAGACTCAAAGAGAATCGTTAGCAAGCTCAATACGGGGATCTGGCTCTAAGTCGTGGTGCCATGAGCGATGCCGACGTGCCTGAAAATGCAAAGCCAAGCATGCTTGCGTTTTTTCGCGCCTCGGAGAACCGAGGGCTTCTGCTCGATGCGTTCGTCTTTCTCATCAATCTGACCGGGATGGGCTATCTGTCCACCCTCTTTCTCGACTCCATCCATCGGGCAAATGCAGGAGACAAAGGTGCTGCTTACCTGCTCTTCTCGATGGCGATTGCCATGTTCTGTCTTGCGCCCCTAGGGGCGACGCTCAAACGCTGGAGCTTTCATCAAAGCGTCGATAAGGAGTCAGCCAAGGAGTTTTCCGAAGAGCTCGGCGGATGCCTGTTCAATCCGATATTCTATTTCTGCCTAACAGCGGTGATTTTCGCCTCCATCAACGCCTTCATTTTGCAAACGGTTTACGGAAAAGAAGAGCCGGATGGCGGTGTTTTCGTTTCGTCCATCTTCCTTGGAATTGGGCTGATGATCGCTCACACAGTGCTAGTGTACAGGTACTTTTCAGCACCCAAAAAGCCGCCGCGGATGGCATTTCTCAAGAGCCCGGTTTCGGCGTTTCTCGGCGATGCTTGCATCTTTGCCAACATGACACTGTTCCAACTCATTTGGAACCTGATGGGCACGGTGGATTGGCCCCGCCCAAGCGGTTTTTGGGACTTCATTTTCCGGTTCCTCATGCTCCTATTTTTGGCGTTACTGCTTTACTTTCCGCCACGCATGTTCTACCTGGCGGGGGAAACCAACAAGTGGCACACTTGGGCAACGATCTTGCTGGCAAATTCGCCGATTTTGGTCCGGCTGATGCTGGGGGTTGGATAGTGAGGGATGACGGGCATAGCTTATTCGAACCGCTAGGAGCCATCCACCGCCCCAATGACCGTTCAAACTTTGACACGTAAAGTTGCCAGGTTTTCCTCGCGCTATAGCTGAATTTAGAATCAGGGAACCTGTGCGAGGGACCATTGCTGCGATTCCAGTAGCAGATGCCCGGTAATTCCGCTGTATAATGCGAACGAGATAGCACCTTAATGATCTTTGCCATAGATAGAGAAAAGAATTGGCTAGATTGAAGTGCTTATAAGGAGGATTTCGTGAAAATCGCATTCACTTCAATGGCGACCTTGTCTATGCTGAGCATGGCCGCGATCGGTTCATCCCAGCTGTATTCAGACAATTTCGACACCGACACATCCGCAAACTGGACTGTCAACAACGGCCCATCAGACGGGACCGCGACCTTTTCATTCGACTACAGCACTTATGGAATCCCATCGGCGCCAGGGTCAGGCGGCACAACACGTGGGCTCCGAATGATGGCCAACCAATCCGGCGGCATCTTCAGCGGGCTTAGCGTTTCTCCAAATGGTCAAAGTTTTTCGGGCGATTATCTGCTTCGCGCCGACGTATGGATGAACTTCGTTGGACCGGCCCCAGCTGGGGGAAGTGGCACCACACAGCTAGGCGGTATGGGGATCGGCACGAACGGCACAGTTGCCCAATGGCCTGGTTTCGCAAATAGCATTTACTTCATGACAACTCTTGACGGTGGCTCTACTGCAGATTGGCGAGCCTATTCGTCAGCCGCTGTCGCTAGCTATGCTGATGGCAACCCAGTCTATTACGCCACCACACGAAACAGTTCGAACCCTTACTATGCCCCGTTCGGAGGTGGTGTGCCTCCTGCTGCCCAAACCGCCCTGTTCCCAAACCAAACTGGCGCGGCTCAAGCTGGCTGCATCGCATTTGGATGGCATAAGTCCATCATCATGAAGTTCGGCAATTTCGTAACTTGGACTGTTGACGGTTTGCCAATCGCAAGAGTGAATTTGTCAACGGTCACTTTGAGTGGTGGCAATATTTTGCTCAATCATTCGGACACCAACGCAGGAAGCTCAACCGATCCGAACGATTTCCTTAACGCCACGATATTCGACAATGTTCGAGTTCATGCCGTGCCCGAGCCGATGACCTTGACCGCTCTAGGTCTTGGCGCTTTGGCACTGATGCGACGCCGCCGACGATAGGCGCCTTTTCTTAATTCCTCGACCCTGGCGCAGAGCAAGGGTCGAGGACTTTTTTGTGTGCGATCAACCCGCTCCCACTCCAGGCATTGTCGAGAATTGGTTCTGAATGGAGGCAAGACTCTAAAAACGGCTTTATCAATAAGCCCATTAAAGAATGCTGGCACCACCTCAGGGGTGCGTTTTGGAATGGCAACTTTCTCCGGTGTCTGCGGCGCCCGGCTATTATGATAAAACCCCTTCGGGGTAAGGATCAAAATTACCACATACGGATTGCTTAGAAACGATCCCGAAGGGATCAAAGCCGAATAGCCGGATGTCGAAGACGCCGGGCTTGGTGGTTCTGCAAAATCTGCATCCCGGAGGGATGCCAGATTCCAAAAAAGCTCCTTTCGACAGTCCCCTAGCGAAACATGTTGTACCTAAGACGATTCTGCATTCGCCCGATTGACTACGGAGCGGCGGGCAGATACTTCTTCCACGCCCATCGGCCAAGGAGCACCAAAGGCAGCCACGCTGGCAAATAGAGCAGCACCTTCAACCCCGTCAGCGCGAACCACTTTCCGGCGTCTAGCGCAGTCGCCTGAGATTCCATCTTGAAGGTTTCCAGCCTCCCTTGCTGCTGAGTCTTCGTTTCTGATGCCAGATACCGCTCAAATGCAGTGAGCATGATTGCAGAGGTCATCGAATCCGATATCAGCGCCTCCTTCTCAAGCTTCAGCCTGTCCTCATCGGTTGCAGTCCGGAAGACTCGATCATGAATGAATAGCATGTCGTTGGCGCGCAGTTTTCGCCCGTTACTCAGCATGCCCTGCATTCTTTGCTCGTGCTGAATCAGGCGAGCGACCCTCGCATCAATTGCGGCGATTTCGTTCCCGCGAAGCTGCTTGTTCCAAACTTCGGCTGTGGGTTTTCCCAAAGCCCGAATCTCGGCGACCAGGCTTTCTAGGTTCTCTTTAGGCACAGAAATAATAAACCAGCCGTGCCGCCTTCCTTTCTCGGTTCGAAAAGATTCGGCGCTTTTGATTTCGGCGGACGCCTTGCCGAGCAAAGCTTCCAGTTGAGATTGGGTTTGGCTGAACTTCTCGACTTTGAGAGTCAGCGAGGCGGTCCGCTTGATCAGCGCATCCGCCGACGGCACATCGGCGCATAGGCCTAGGCAAGCCGAAGTGATGAGAGCAATTGTGAGTACAAAACGCATGGTAGGCACCTCCAAGACTCTGCAACGTCAAGTTGAATTCAAGCGTTCCCCCGGGGGCATTTTGAGTAAGATTGGGTAAGGAGCACGGGCAAGCTAGTCCGATTATGTGGGCACTTCAATTGAGAACGAATCGCTTGACCGTGGCACGATTATTTGGTAGATCGAAAGATATCCCTGGCACTTGCGACTGTTATTGCGGAGCCGCAGCGATGTGGCCCCTGCTTTGTCCGGGTTTGGTGGATCAAATCAAACAATGGGGCAACCTAATCTTCGGCCCTTTGGTATAAAAGGATATGGATGAGGAAACAAAGAAATCAAAGAGTAAAGCTCATGCTTCCAGTACGGGAATTTCGGTCTTCACATCAATCGGCATAGCCGTCGCAGTTCAGATTTCGTGGTCCATCAATCATTCAATAGGCTGGGCGATCTGGCACGGCCTATTGAACTGGATTTATGTGATCTACCGCTGGATTGTAGGAATGCCGCCTGGGCCGTAGTTACGGGGAAAGGCGATCCTCTGTTCCTTTTGGTCTTTTTTTGAGGAATTTCAAACAAGCGAGAATGATCCAGACGAATTCCCTCAAGGGAATGAAGAAACCGTCCCATGACCTGCGCCGAAAGGCAAGCCTCACTCTGGGCGAGACTCGATCGCAACCGTCATCGGAATCATTTCTGGCCCTTTGGGAATCTCGCTCACCATCACGCCGCGGATGGAATGAAGCTCAGTGCTCTTGAGAGGATATCGGAGCACGATATCCAGCTTTCCGTAGTACCAAGAACTTCCGCGATTATCCAATTCAAAGGTTACGTCGCCCTTTACCAAAAGGTACCGGTAGTCATCGTCCTTGCCCGCTGGAGAAGCAATGATCTTTCCTGTGATCTTCGCAAATCCCCCAAATCCGTCCATGATCGCCGGAGGATACATCTGCTCCAACCAGGGCTGGATGTCGGCGATCTTGAACTCATGCTCTTGGCCAGAATAGCTCAAGGACTTCCGGAGCGATTCTGTCATCGGCACGACTTCCACGGTCGGAGTACGATAGTGATTTAGCCGGTTCGAGCCAAACGTCAAAAAAAGGCGCACACCGGATGGCTGGGCATCGCCAATCACATCAGGAAGAGTCAGTTTTGGCTGAGTTTGGATTTTTGGCAAGGGCAGACCCTTCAACAGGTCATCCAACTGGGACTTGAAGCTACGTCCCTGTGACTCTGGACCAAATTGAAATGCGGGCGGGCGCACGAGTGGTATGGTTGAGCGCAAGAGTTTGCCTTTCTCGTCCAACACGGTTAGGGCGAGATTGATGTGATCCGTCCCGAAATCCGCTTGGTTGTATACAGCGCGGACATCGGATGGCATGTCCGCAATCGTTCGCCCGCTCCACCAGGTTACGATGAATGGTCTCAAGACATCGAGCGACTCGGGCCAAGCGAGGGAACTCCCCCGCACATGATCCATATTTGCTCAGGTGTGCCCGGAGAAGAAATTCGTCCCCGCCGAGATGTTGGTATTCAGAATCAAAAGGATGGGCCGGTGCTCCTTCGCAGCGCGCTGCTTCGCTTCGGAAAGGTTCATTGCCCAATCCAATGTGAAAAACCCGAGCTGCTCATGGCCTGGCTTTGCCGCAGCAAAGCGGTCGAGTACCTTTTGCACTGGCTCGGGCGGACCCAAAGTTGCGATGGCAAGCATGGAGACTATGGCGGTAATCATGGACCAATTTTACGGGTTCGTTATGTGAATTCTGTGAGGAAACGAGGGATGATTTTTACCGCCCCAAACCTCCACTCACTTCACACGCCGAAAATCGAAAGCTGCTTTCTCACCTGGTTTGCCG
>JANNJE010000187.1:0-9827 GCA_031405735.1 Armatimonadota bacterium
GCGGCTGCGCGGGCTGAAAGACCCGCGCGGCATCGAAACCATCAAGCGCGTCGCGGCGCGGATGAACTGGCAATCGCGGCCATCGCCGGTAAGAGGCGAGGGCGGCACGACTTCGCGTGGCCGTGGCCTGGCCTACATCCATTACAAGCACGAGGAGGCCTATGTTGCGATGGGCATGGAGGTCGCGGTCGATCGCGCCAGCGGAAAGATTGTGGTCGAGCGTGTGGTCTGCGCCCATGACTGCGGGCAGATCATCAACCCGGATGGGGTCCGCGCCCAGGTCGAAGGCTGCATCCTGCAGACGCTCAGCCGCGTGCTGATGGAGGAGGTCAAGTTCGATCGCTCGCAGGTCACCAGCGTCGATTGGGTTCAATTACTGGGAAAAAGGCCAATAAATATTGTCCTTCAGGCTTAGTAAAGCGATTTCTTAAGAATGCGGTTCCGAGAACCTGTACTGTACATTCGGTAGCCCTAATATCGTCATCCTCATTTCCTCAGGCGCGTCGATTGACTTACAATTCGATTGAAGATGGAAGCCCCGCCTGGGGGCAAAATGGGGACATTACTTTCAGCTCCGGTGAAAGTTTGTCTTCAGAAATCTACACGATGCATGCAGATGGCAGCAACCTTGTGCGCTTAACGAAAAATAATTTTGTTGATAAGTTTCCAACATGGGGAAGCAACGGAAGAATTGCTTACGTTTCGCGACCAAATGGATATAACGAGATTTATGCAATGAATGCAGACGGGACCAATCGAATTAGACTTTCCAAAAATGCTGCTGATGATTATTCACCTACATGGGGGCCGAATGGAAAAATTGCCTTTTCAAATCTCCGAGATGGCAACGAAGAAATTTACACAATGAACACTGATGGCTCAAACGTTGTGCGACTAACGGACAATCAAGCCAGTGACGGTATGCCATCATATGGTCCGAATGGAAGGATTGCGTTTGTCTCCAACCGCGATGGAAACTCAGAAATCTACTTGATGAATGACGATGGTTCGAACGTAATTCGCTTAACAAACAAGCTAAGCGGAGACTATTTCCCATCGTGGGGACGTGACGGAAGGATCGCTTTTCAGTCAAATCGAGACGGAAATGACGAAATCTATGCAATGAATGCAGACGGCACAAACATAATGCGCCTCACTCAAAATCCAGCTGCTGATTGGAACCCATCGTGGGGACCAAATGGAATGATTGCTTTTCAGTCTTTTAGGTCTGGAAACTGGGAAATCTACGTTTTGAGAGCCCCGCCCAAATAACCGTGCAAAACTACCAACTTGGCGAGAAGATTGGGCAAGGGGGAATGGGCAGCGTGTTTCGTGGGAGGCATACTGGCCTCGACCGAGATGTCGCCATCAAGTTCATGGACGGCGCCATTTCAGAAGATCAAGTAGCCGTAGAAAGGTTCCTTCGAGAAGCAAAACTCCTTGCGAAAATTGACCACCCCAATGTAGTAAGGGTTCATGACACAGGGCGTGACGACAAGGGCCAGCCGTATATCGTCATGGAATTGCTTGATGGCATATCCCTCTCTGACCGTTTGAAGCGCAGCCCCATGCCTGAATCGGAAGCTGTGGACATTGCTTGCCAAATTCTGAACGCACTAAGCGAAGCTCACAAGCTTGGCATTGTCCACAGAGACGTCAAGCCAGCGAACATTCGGCTTTGCCCTGGCGGCAAAGTTAAACTTTTGGACTTTGGCATCGCATTTGGAGCAGATCTCTCTAAACTCTCCATGGCAGGTAAGGCGATGGGGACGCCGAACTACATGTCCCCCGAGCAAGCCGAAGGGCAAGAGCCAGTTCCTCAATCGGACCTTTACGCGCTGGGAATTGTGCTGTATGAAATGCTAACGGGTGATGTTCCGTTTCGCGCATCTACGCCGCTGGCCGTGCTTCGTATGCACACGGACAACCCGCCCCCTGCTCTTCCAGGATTTGTCTCCAAAAAGCTTCGAGAGGCGGTTGGCTGGGCATTGGAAAAACGTCCAGAGCGAAGGTTCAAGTCTGCCGATGCAATGAGGGATGCCCTTACAGGTGCAATTGCGATAACTCATGCTAAACCCGAAGCCGTACCGAAAAGGAGACATGATCCTGAGGCAACAATTCCTGCTCATTTAAGCAATGCTTCGGTAAGGCATGGTTGGCGAATTCCTCCACTGATTGGATTCGTCTGCGTGGTTGGAATCGGTGGTTTAGGTATGGCGCTAGGCTGGTTCGGCGGTGATGACTCACATGACATGATCACTGTAAGCGAGCCAATTGAGTATCAAACCAATAGGAAGAGCGATTCGACAATTGCATTTGGTCGTTCTCGGATTCTTGGTGAGGGGAAAGATGGGGAGACCGTGATTACCTTTGATGTTGTATATGAAAATGGCAAAGAGATTAGCAGGACGAAAGTTGGTGAGCCCAAAGTGACCCCCGCTGTGAATGTGGTGAAGTTGGTTGGCACTTCGATCTACATCTACTGCTCAAAAAGGCATCGAGATGTCTGGGATTCAAAATATTGCAAGGAATGCGGAGAACCATTCCCTCCAATTACCGAGGAAGTTAACTAAAGAGCAAATTCCTCAAAACGCGAAAATAGAATTTCCGCCGGGCAGGCCATCGCCTGATGGCAAAACATACTTCGGCCCGGAAACCTCTCCGTCAAGAACCATTCCGGAAATCACTGCGGTAATAGTATCTTTAACGGTTAGCTTCGCCCCGGCCCTAGTTGCGCTTGCTGAAGGCTTCAGCTTTGCGGTAAAAGTCACGTTGTCGTACGCAAACAAGAATGGAATCGGTGTTCCCCTGCTCGACCTTAGCTCAAAATCTGTTTCTGTCAGGTTTACGTCGCTACTAAAAGATATCTGAATAACCCCAAGGTTACGATCAAGCCTTGGTCGAGTCGAAATTGCAATTACTTTTGGTGGGCCGGGAGCAAAGGTTCCCGCTTGCGTTGTGCCAGTAGTCAAAATCCATCCATCGTTGTCCAAAGTGACTGCGCTTGCCGTGCTATTCGTCGGAATTGCATACCATTGAGTTCGTGCCGAATTCAAAATCACTTTCAACTGAGCACCAGAACTATCTGTGTAACGAACGTCAATTGGCATGCGATAGGTCGGGTAGGTGCCGCTTTGCGTTTGGCCGATCTGAAGCATCAAATAGTTTGTCCCGTTCAGAGTTTGGTTTTGAGTTGCGAGCGAGTATCGAACTCCGCCAATTTCATACACCCATGGTTGAAAGAACCAATCTAAGTCTTGCCCAGTCGTAGCTTCAGCAACATTTTGAAAATCCGCAGTGGTTGCGCTGTCATATTGATACAGCCCGCGATAATTTGCAAGAATCTGCCAAAACTCGGTTTCCCCGGCAATTTTTCGAAGCATGTGGAGCACCCAGCTTCCCTTGCGGTAGGCATAGTTCGAGCTGAAAATCGCGCCTGTAGAGCTTGTATCGTATCGAAAAACCGAACCCGTGTACGCGGTTGGCTTTCTGGCTGCCATTGCCGTTTTCAGAGCGGGGAATCCGGTAGAGCCAGCTTTGTACTGAAGATAAATTGCTTCGCAATAAGTAGCAAATCCTTCATTGAGCCAAATGTCGCCCCAGAACTTGCAGGTGATCATATCTCCCCACCATTGGTGGCCGAGTTCATGCGAAGTGAGGCTCTCGCCAAATCCGCCTTGACCTGTAAAAGTCTGGTGTTCCATTCCTCCGCCAAAGCCAAACTGGTAGATACCGTATTGGTCATTTCGAAACGGGTAGAAACCGAATTTTGATTCAAAAACGCCTAGCATCAAGCTGCAATTCTCCCAACTTGTTCGATTTCCGGCAGTATCGTTCGTTGGGAAAATCATAAATCGAAGTGGCATCGAACCGCCCGGAAAGTTGAAAGTCGTGCTCCATTCGTTATAATTCGTGGCTGAAAACATGAGGAGGTAATCCACCATCGGATAAGAGCATTGATAGCGAAATTTGAGCTTGCCGCCAGCAACTGCGTCAGTTCCCAAAAGCCTGCCATTTGCAGCCACTTTTTGCGTACTCGGAACGGTCACAGCGATCTTGTTAAGCGCTTTGTCATCGTTATCGTCTTTCGAAGGCCACCATGTATAGCTGTAATATGGCTCGCTAAGTGTGAAATCAAGTGGCTGGCTGTTCTGGGTCGTAAACACAATCGATCCAAAACCTGCACCAGCTGTCGCTGGCCCGCCGTAATTGATTTTCAGAATGAATGTTTGTCCAAAAGCGTACGCAAAGTCAAAATTCGCTCGAACTGTAACTGAATCAAGCCTTGTAAATGGAATATTTCGCCCATCTAACAGTATTGAGGAGATCGTGAACGTATTGGCGAGCCGGAATGTGAATTGATTCAGGTTGTTCAGAAGCGAACGCAATGTCATCGTATTCGAGCCTGCGATATTTGAAGTTGCATGGGTCACTTCAATGTCAAGATCATTGTTGAGCAGGTCAGTGTCAGCCCAGGTTTCGATTGGCTTGAGTAGGAGTGCCGTTTTGGATTTGAGCCGAGAAGAATTGATCAAGTGAGAACAATTCAATTCACTTTCTGCCGCCAAACACGAACAAGCGAATCCAAAAACGAAAACTATGCTAGAAACTCTTCGGAAACTCACGCTACTTTAACCCTCCAAAGGCACGACTGTCCCAATACGAGACGACGTATTTATTGTGAACCATCGTTCGCCACATGATGCTGGGGTTTGTACCAGTTAAGCGGATTATTCAAAAGTCAACCGAAACCGGAGAAGTCGGTCCTGAATAACTTGGGTTACGTGGCAACGAGGAACCTATAATCCTGACCCGAAAACTGCTCCTTAAATAGAGTGTCACTGGCCGGCGCCAATCCACCGCTTCTGCAAAACCTGCGATCGCAGCCGGGCTTCCTCGAAACTCTAAACCACCTGCACCATTTTCGTTTACAGGCTTCAAAGTTGTGAGCGTATGCGAATCTCCTCCATTTCTTATAAGAGTGCTGGCATTTTGAGCCATATTGAGCAACTTGGAACCTAGAAACTGCTTATTTGCCCCTTCCATAAAAATTGCTGCTTCGCCATCTTCCGTTTCAAACGCCTTTTGTATATGAAGATCACTGGCGATACTCAGCGCAAATTGAGTCATTTCAAGACGCCATTTGTCTTGTTGACCCAGCTTTGCGACCTTCTCGGCAGTTGCGTATTTTGCAATTGTTGCGTTTGCCCTTCGGCGGAATTCTGATGGGATAAGCTTGAATGCATAACCCGTTTTTGTCTTATCCAATCGCATTCCAGCGGCTTTTGCAAGCAACTTTAGAAACTCCTGTTCAGGTAGCTCCTTGAATGTTGTTGAAATACTATAGCTGTCAAACGTCCAATGCCATTCGATGGTGCTTGTCCACGGGCGCTGCATGAGTTCTGTCAAATTTAGCGACGATGCGTTTTTTGAGACTGTCACTATCCCTTGCTTAACTTGAAAAGAATCTGCGCCAGTTCTAGAGAAGCTCTGTGTGCTGTTGTAAATCGGCGGCAACTTGATTAGGAACGGTGCAATCATCCCATCCGAAAATACGTGTTCTACGCCAGGAGCCTGCTGCAATCCCGTCTTTGACTTTACGATTCTTACAAAAGTACCAAGGTCTGAGGGATCAGCGGAAAACCCGTCGTGACGGCTGATCGAGGAGTAAAAAGCAACAACAGTTTTGCCCGTGCCGGTTCCGAGAGCTTCTACAAAATCGTGAGCCGACCCAGCCGGAAAATTGAGAACGGATAAAAGCGCTAATTCTAAGATCATAACTTTATGACGGACAACCGCTGAAATGATTACTCAATTGAGTTCAAACCGTTACCCATCTCCTCGATTCCGAACTCCGTTCTACGGCATCAAGCACCCTCTGATTTGCAACGCCATCATAGAAATTTGGAGTCGGCAATTCTCCCTTTGAAATTGCCGTTAGCGCGTCTGCAACCAGATTCACAAATGTGTGCTCGTATCCGATAATGTGGCCGACCGGCCAATAGTGCCCAGCGTACGGATGAACGTCCTCGGTCACTTGGATCAGTCGGAAGCCGTGTTCTCCAGATTTATCCTCGGTCGAATAGAACTCGAGTTCGTTCATCCGTTCCAAATTGAAGGCAATGGAGCCCTTCGATCCGTTGATTTCGAATCGGTTGTGGTTCTTTCTTCCAACCGCAAATCGGCTTGCTTCAAAGACCCCTAAAGCTCCATTTTCAAACCGTGCCAGCATTGCTGCCGCATCGTCAACCGTGACATCTCCCATTTCTTTTTTGGCTTCGGCTCCAAGACTGTCCGAAACCTTCCCCGCCAAGGGGCGCTGCTTGATGAATGTATGTAGCATTCCGCTGACCTCTGAAAATTCGCCTACCAAATGCCTTCCAAGGTCAATGATGTGGGAATGAATGTCGCCATTAGTCCCTGAACCTGCCAGCTCCTTTTGAAGACGCCAAACGAGTGGGAAATTGGGATCAGCAATCCAATCCTGAAGGTAAACCGCCCGCATGTGATAAATGGTTCCTAGGCACCCTTGTTCGATCATTTTCTTTGCCAAAGCAACAGCTGGGACTTTTCGGTAGTTATGGAAAAGTGCGTGCGCGACTCCTGCTTTCTCCACTGCCGCCAACATTTGTTCGGCCTCATTCAATGTGTTTGCAAGCGGTTTTTCACAAAAGACTATCTTGCCATTTTGGGCTGCGGCTATCGAGATTTCAGTATGGCTGTCCCCAGGGGTTGACACGTCAATGACGTCAATATCCGGGTTCTCGACTACTTTTCGCCAGTCCGTTTCTGCGTATGCCCAGCCAAGAGTTTTTCTGGCTTGTTCCAGCGGTTCAGCCGATCTGCCACAAATCGTATGCATTTTCACTTCGATTGGAAGATCAAAAAAGCGGTTGACCTGACGGTATGCGTTGCTATGGGCCTTGCCCATGAACTGATAGCCAATCAAACCGACATTTAACGAGGATTTCGCCATCTGAAGATGTTACTTTGTAGAGCAGGAAATATCCTGTCTCATCATCCAGATTACTGGCCGGTGATCCGAATCGTGTCCCACTTCGTGTTGAACCTTACAACTTCTTCAGATAGTGGATTCACTCGCAAACGCATTTCAACGGCTCCATCGGTTCGCACGTAGCTAGCTGGCGAGGGAACAACAATGGTCTGAAATAGGTCGGTTCTCGTGAGAAAAAATCCCCCGACGTTCACCATCAGATTTGTTGACTGATTTCGCATTTCGACAGCGCACCAAGACAGCCTAGGACCTGCGCTGCCTTCGATATTGAGTGTTAATGAAACGGGCGGTGATGCCGTAGTTGTTCCGGTCAGCGTCATTTCCAAGTGTTCTTTCGACGCAACAGTAGTTGTTCTTGTCTGGGTGCTCATGTAAACATTGTCCGATAAATACAAATCTGCGGCACCACCTCCGCTAATTTGACCGATGGAAAATTGAGGAGTATTCAAGATAGAGCGACCAAGATCATTGACATTTGCTGCGAGCCAAGGAGCCACGGATTGCAAAAGGGCGCCTCCGCCGAACCCGCCCCAATCCAAGGCGCGAGTCACTCCAGTGCCATTGAAAAATCCGATGATTCCGCCAATCGCGACTACCCTGTCTCGCCCATTGTCAAGCAATGTCCATGGGCATCCAGAGTCGAATGTGGACATTCCTCCCTCATCTGCCCCTACCGCAGGCCCACCCAAAATGTTTACCGTAGATTGTCCAAGAGGATCGTCAAGATCGTAAAAAACGTAATCACTCGTCTTGATGTTTCCTCCGCCGATGTCCACTTGAACCTGAGGGATAAAGAGGTCAAGACGATTCCTGCATTGTCTCAATGTTCCTTGGGTACCTGTGATGACCGAAAATCCAGTAGCTGTTCGATTCCCAGTCCAACCCATGCCTTGAAGCTTCAATATCTCGCCAAGAAGCGTGGTTTGCACCCCTGGAACGCCGCCAGGAAAGTAGTTGAGCTTTATCGGCAACGCGGTATTGAGCGGGCCAACAACTCGTCGAAGGGAAAGATCGGCTGTTGGGTGATTGATCGTTTGCACAACTTGGAAGACAAAGCCGTTTTGATCAAATTTGTCGCCGCCGACGTGCGCGGCAGTCAAAATCCAAGTTGGAGAGATAGCGACCGCAGTCCCGCCAACAGTAAAAACTGTTCCAGAAACCGAGCCGATCTTGCCGACGCCAGGCACAGCCCCAATCGGATTATCTGGCACAATGGCAAGAGCAGAAACAGCAACAACTAGGCAAAAACCTACAAAAAATCCTTTCAACATGGGAAAACAACCTTGCAGCAAAACTATATGATACAGCACGATTCTGCAATTTCCGAACCAAACCGCCGCGATCCTGGTAATTTGCCCAGGGCATTCAGTATCGGTGGGCTGAAGATTGATCCCCCGCTGCTCCTAGCGCCATTGGAGGACGTGACCAATCTTCCCTTTCGGCTCATCGCAAAACGCATCGGAAATCCTGGTTTGTTGTTTACAGAATTCGTTTCGGCAATGGCGATTCACTACAATCCATCCCAAACAACGCGGAAGATGACCGTAACTGATGAGGAACGCCCGATCGGGATCCAGATTTTTGGCGGCGACCCAGAAATAATGGCGGAAACCGCGCTTGTAGCAGAGGAAATGGGTGCCGATCTCATTGACATCAACATGGGATGCTGGGTTCCGAAAGTCGTGAAGACAGGCGCAGGAGCAGCACTATTGAAGGACCCGGATCATGCCGAAAGAATCGTTTCAGCCGTTGTCAAAGCGGTCAAAGTTCCGGTGACCGTTAAGGTGAGGGCTGGCTGGGACTACTCGCTGTTTGCTGCGCCAGAGCTTGCCAAACGATTTCAGGGAGCGGGAGCACAGATGCTGACGCTTCATGCCAGATTTGCAAAGCAAGGCTTTGAAGGCGAAGCAGATTGGCGGCTGATTTCTCAGCTACGAGAAGCAATTTCGATTCCGCTGATCGGAAATGGCGACGTAAAATCCCCCAAGGATGCAGAACGGATGCTCCGAGAAACTGGTTGCGATGGCGTAATGGTCGGTAGGGCGGCAATCAGCAATCCATGGGCTTTGGCTTCGATTTCCGCATGGATGCTCGGACTTCCAACTCCGCCTCCTCCCACACTCGATGACCGAATTGAAACGGCTTTGGAGCATTTGAGATTGATGATTGAGTTTGTAGGAGAGGGTTCCGTGAGCCAAGATTCCGAAATTCGAGCCGTCCGTCAGCTACGGGGACAAATTCCCATGTATATCAAGGGCGAAGCCGGAGCGGCGGCAATTCGGAATCGGCTCACAGCATGCAGTAGCTATATAGAAATTGAAGAAATCTTGCGGGAATTTGCGGATCATAAAAGCAAATGATGTACTTTCAAACTTTCAGATGGGAAATCTATTAGGTCTCGTCGGCCAACGACCCGTCCGACCATACGCCTCACACCAACGAAGGAGCTTTTGACTCTACAGGAAGCCCTAATGCCTTCCAATCCGCAAACCCTGCGGGCATGGAAATCAGATTTGTCTTCCCTGCTCTATGAAGCAAAGAAGCGGCGATTGGGCTCCGATTTCCGCCTGCGCAATACACAACAACTGGCTTGCCATCTAATAGTTTCGTAACATTTGCTGGAAGAACGTTTAATGGAATCGAAATTGCAGAAGGCATGTGCCCCGATTCGAATTCAGAGGCTGTCCTTACGTCCAAACAATAGACTTCACCATTTTCGATGCGCTCTGCGACGCTTCGCGGATCAAGGTGAACCAGGATTGCAAGCGTTTGATGCCAGCGCTCGTAAGCCCTGAGCGCCTCTGAGCCGCAC
>JANNJE010000188.1:0-1795 GCA_031405735.1 Armatimonadota bacterium
CGCATCCAAAGACCGCGTCATCTGGTGCTCGATCTCATGGCGCAGGCCGATCAGGAATTTCAGGTTGTTTGCCGTGTCCTTATCGACCGGGCAGTCCTTATCGTTGAGGCAACGCTCGAGCTCCCAGTATTTGTAAGCGCCTCGCTTCGTGCGATCGAATTTACGCCGCTTACCGACCATCTCGAAGTATCGATACTCAATCCCTTTGCGACGACAGTGCGCGTGCAGGAGGTAGGTCCACGCAATAGTCATCAAAACGATGAAGGTTTCGGACTTGAACGACACATGCGGATCATTGAAGACGCGAACCCCACATAGTGCCGCCTCGCGTGATTTGGCGATGAGCTCGAGTGCAAGCGACCCAATGGAGCGCTGCCGCTTTGCCATTTTGGCCTATATGCTCATTCGTAGTTACGACGGCGACGGCAGGAGCGAGTCGTTTTGCGGGTAGAAACCACGGCGGTCCTTCCCGTTAGGCCCGGTAAATTCAATCGGCTTTAGGACAGCGGCGACCTGCGCGTTGGTCACGTCCTCATTTTCCAGCACGACGATTTGCCCCGGCCCTGTCCATTGCGACAGCCAGAGGTAGAAGTTGTCTCGTACGGTTGCTAGCGATAAATCGTTCGCCTCCTGTTTGCTCGGGTCTGCATATGCTTTCAAGGGCGAATCGATCACAAGAAAACCGATGTGGGGGCGACCGTGTAAAAGCGCGTTTTGGAGTATGGCGATGTGCATTGCTGCCAATGACACTGCCCGGCGCCCCGCGCCATAGCTCAGCCGCGGCCGGCCGTTTATTTTCAGGTCGCACTCGTCCAGATCGAGCTCGACAGCCGCAATATCCTTGAATCCCCAGGCGACCAATAACCCCTGCGCGATCTCGCCAACCTCCCGCGCGGGCTCAATCGCAGCACGCGAAATCGGTGATGCTTTGGTGCCTTTGGTCTGTTTCAACCGCTCGATTTCGGCACGCAGGCGCTCGATATCCTCGAATAAATTCAGTTGCGACGATAGCTCGCTGCGGCGCACGGCAAGTTCCTTCGGGTCACTGCTGAACTCAACCCGGAGACCGGTGAGCGCCTGTCGTTCCCGACTCTCCAGCTCGTCTAAACCCGCCCTTACTTCCTGCACGGCCGCTGAACTTGTCGCAACACGTTCTGCTTCCCGCGTACGCGCCTCGCTCAGCCCGACGCGCAGCGCACGAATTTTGGTTGCTTCGGCTTGAACCGCCACCCGATAATTCGCGGGCGCACTCGGCCGCAAATCAGCAGGCGAGACTTGCTGCTCTACCGGCGTCGAGCAAAGCGGGCATGGAACGGTCCGGAGCGCTTGAAAGTACGCCATGCCCTCGTTGGCCGCATCCAGTCGGTCCAAGTCGCTTTTGTATTTTTCATCGAGCATGTCGAACCGGTTAACCATTGCCTGTGACTGCAACCGCATACGGTCGAGCGCCCGCAGTTCTGTTGTTTTCTCCGAGATATCCTCGCGCAAAGACCGCAGTTGACGTGCTCGCGCGTTGTACTGTCGCGTCATCTCAGCAAGCGTGTTATCGACTTTCTCCAGGGCGTCGACCACTTCAGGCTTTGTGAGCCCAGGCGGGAGACCGGCGTTTGCATGCTTGATTGCGGTATCGGCTGCGAATATCTGTCCGGCGATTGAGTCCTTTTCAGACCGCGTTTTTGCCAGGATAACTGCAGCGTCATCCATGCCCGTCAAGTACACATAGAAAGCCGCAGCCCGTTGAATTCTATCGACGCTGCTCGCCACACCCGTCGTAGGATGATCACTGATCACATCG
>JANNJE010000189.1:0-6713 GCA_031405735.1 Armatimonadota bacterium
GCTGGGAGGCATTCCGGGCATCAACCTGGTTTCAGCGCCTTGACGCGCGCGCGCACCTGATCGCCAGCGCGGTGCTGTTGCACGACAACGGCATCGAATGGCGCCATCTTGGCGTGGGGTCGCTTGACGAAGTATTCCAGATCGACGCCGATACGCTGCACCGGCGTTTTCGGGCGCACGCGCCCGCGCTGGCCCGCCAGGCCGGCGCGGCGGCGCTTGACCAGGCGGCGCTGGCCCCGAACGAGATCGACGCGGTGGTGGTCAGCACCTGCACCGGCTACCTGTGTCCCGGCCTGAGCGGCTACGTGGTTGAACAGCTGGGCCTGCGCAGGAACGTGGCCGCCTTCGACCTCGTCGGGCAGGGGTGCGCGGCGGCCTTGCCGAACTGGAACCTGTCAGGTCGTACTGACCGGCGAGACACGAGTTTAAGAGATATATCCCAAGATTTGATGATGGACAAACATCGTCTTCCCATTCTATCCCAAGCCCTATCTATAATCGAGGAATGTCTGTCCATGCCACCCAAACTTGATTACAATCTGTTACGGTCACCCGTCGCAAGTCCTGTGACCATCCCAGGAATTCCTGGAACAGTTCCAGGAAAGGGCATTTTCATATCGTAGGTTCAAAATCTGCTCTTCGGGAAACCTGGATTCATTCCAGGGATTCTTGGAGAGTTTCCATGGATGTTTTGAGCGGGTCCAGTAATTCCTGGTCCCATTCCAAGGCGGACGGAGCGTTTCCAGGCTCGACTGGGCTCATTCCAGCACTTCCTGGACTGATTCCAGAATGGCTGGACTGCCCCCAGGGATTCCTGAGATGGCTTCAGGAACTCATGACACAGTTCCAGAGCGTCTGGAGAGACTCCAGGAATGTTTTGAAGGATTCCAGTAAAGTTTTTTAGCGCTGGATGGTGCCATGGAAAGAGTCCAGGATTGACTGGGATGCGTCAAGGGTTGGCTGGGATGACGTCAGGATACGTTTGAAACCTTCTATGGGAGTCTTTGGGTTTCGGATGGTGCCGTGAAGGGATTTCAGGACCAAACAAACCCGAACGAATCCGTTCCAAAATAAACCGTGCGCTTTGACGAACCCCTCTTTCGAGCCATCAACGGATTGCCGGATGCATTGAACCCGATGTTCCAGCTATTCAGCGAAGGGAACAAGTGGTGGCCGGTGCGGATTCTGTTACTGGGGATCATCATCGGCATGATTGCATTTGGCAAGCAAAAGGGTCGTAAAGCGATGCTTCTCAGCCTGATATCCGTTCCATTCGCAAATGAGATTTGCGATTCGCTCAAAGCGATTTTCCGCGACCCAAGGCCCTGTGTCGAACTCAGCGAAGTCATCATTCGAGTCAACAAGCTAACCAGTTTTGGAACGGCTTCTTCCCATGCCGCGAATATGGCGGCGCTTGCAACCGTGATGTGCTTCTTTGTTCGTCCTTACGGCTACATTTGGGCTGGAATTGCTTTTTTGACCGGCGTATCGAGAATCTATGTTGGCGTTCATTATCCGGCACAAGTCCTACTGGGTTGGGCTGTCGGCATCCTCGTCGGTACCGTAGTCGTATTCTCATACAGATGGATTTCAAACCGATTCAATCCGACACGAGAAGAGTTAGCAGATGAAAATCCGGAAGTCATCTAGCCGAATGTTAATGTACGCATCATTGGCAACTGTTGTGCTTTGGTTGATTCCTGGCGGACATTATTTGACTCTGCCGCTAACGTATTTGAATACGATTGTCCATGAACTTTGCCATGCTTTTGCGGCGTTGCTAACGGGCGGGACAGCGCATCAAATCGGAGTTTTCGCGGCAGGAAACGGAGTCACGACAACAAGTGGAGGAAATCACTTGATAATTGCCTCTGCAGGATATATTGGCGCCTCGATCTTTGGTGCTGGCCTAATTCGATCTGGTCAGACTGCCAAGTCTGCCAAGAATATGCTTGTGACTTTGGGGGCAGTTATCGCCATTGGACTGTTAGTTTGGATTCGCGGAGACATCGTAGGGTTGGCCGCAAGTGTATTTTGGATAGGGACACTCTTTGTGGCAAGCAGATCGTTGAAGGGAGACTGGCTTATTTTCGCAGTTCAGTTCCTCGGACTCCAGCAATGCCTTCATTCTCTCCAATCCGTGTTCGTTTTGATGAAGATCAACGCTGTGCCGGGAATTGAAAACGATGCACTGATTGCTAGTCGAGAGTTTCCGTTGCCTCCACTTCTCTACGCCACAGTTTGGACGCTAATCAGTGTTGGGTTGGTGGGGCTTGCCCTGTACCGGACTTCGTCGGGTTCTTCCAGTTCTCGGGCCGAATGACGGGCATTGGAATGTCTAGCGAAATATGGCCTAGCTCATCAATTTTTTGCCCTTCGACATAAAGTTCAACAGATTCGATTTCAGCAAACTGTCCGAGTGCTGCACGCAGCCCCAGCAAAAATGTTGCTTCATCTCGAGACCCAATGTCCGTCGAAAACCCCTCTCGAAAATGGACTCTAGCAACTTTATTGTCGAGTTCGATGCTATCTGCCAAAAGCGTTGTTTTTGAATCTTGCGTGGCTAAGAATCCATTTACGGCGGCCAGATATACGGTTTCTCCTTTTCCGACAATTCCTTCACGATTTCCAAGCTCTAGATTGGCATTTTCGTCAACGTTTGGCACAGGAACTTTGACAGTCCCGCCTTGCTGACCCGCCTCGACTCTCTCCTCAGGTGCGATTGTTGAAGGGGAAAACTTCACGTACGCGGCAACTCCGCCGACTCCAGCCAAGCATAGCAGGATCAAAGTCAACAAACCAACGCGATTTACACTACCGAGATTTTTCATTTGTATCTCCTAAGTACGACTTTAGTCCAAGCACTATCGCCTTAGCAACGGATTCTCGAAATTCTGGTTGCAACATTCTTAGTCTGTCGCCAGTTTGATTGATGAAACCCATTTCAACTAACACCGCTGGCATTTCTGCATATCGAAGTACAGCTAGGCCGGTATCGTAGAGCCTCGAATCGCTCCAGACGCCTAGATTCTTAAGCTTGCTGACCTTTGCAATTTCGCCTTGAATGCACTCGCCGAGCAATTGGCTGATCGGGTCTTGCATGTGATAAAAAGTCATTCCGCCAAAGGGCTTGCCCGATTTGCTCGAATTAATATGAATGCTTACAAAAAAATCAGCACTTGAGCGATTTGCGATAGCAGGGCGCTCCTTTAGCGGAATGAAAACATCTGTAGAGCGTGTGAGAATCACGGTTGCTCCTTCTTGAGTCAGTTCGCTCGCGAGCTTTAAGGAAATTGCCAAAGCTATGTTCTTTTCTTGTGCGCTTTTGTCAGGTGCCTGCGCTCCGCCATCATGTCCGCCATGCCCTGCGTCCACTACGATCGTTTTGGATGAAAGCTTTCCATCGCCAACCCGCGGTGTTATAAGGATGAGCTTTATCTGCGATTTGTCTCCCGAAATCTGAGCGCCCATTGGACGTTTGCAAACAATTGTAAATGTTGCGCTTGCAGGCCCTTGTGCAACCCGAATTGCTACGACTGATTCAGACTCGATTGTTGGTTCAAGCTCCCCAACATACTGAACTCCCGGCAAAATCAGTTCAATGGTTTCTGGTGTCGGCCGCCGAATTTGAGGTGACGACATCAATGGCAAATTCGGCCGAAACCTGATTACGGTCTGCTTTTCATCATCTAAAACCAGTTCTGGAGCAGCAAGTTGAGATAGAGGCGATGTTGGAGCCAACGGTTGTTGAGTTCCGATTTGGACCGAACCTGTTCCCGAAATGCTTCCGAAATCGTTGTTGTGATCTGAGATCGGCGGGGTGCTGACCGGTGGAACGTTCGGCAGATTGAGCTCATCGCCTTCGCTTGGCGGGGCAGGTTCGATTTCATAGTTCAGTTCGAATACCCGTGACGCCTTTAGTTGGCTTGACGGAATTGACGGGCGGCGGTCAGTTTCAATCGCGATCCTGACGACATTGGGCTGAAACTGCCCTACTCGGGCGTTTTCAACCAGATTCGATTTCAATTTAGAATCGAGTCTCATTCCTTCGAAATCGAGAACGACTCTTGGTGGGTCTGTCAAGAAACTGATTTGCGGCTTTAGAGCCAGTGTTGCTTCGATAGAAAGTAGACCATCGCGGATTGTGGCGGAACGGACAAACCCGAAAACCTGAAAGATCCCACTTCCAGGAATCCAATCTCCTCCTGCACCAAATTTCTTTGCAGCCAATCCGATATTGACTGATGGCTGCCCTCCTTGGGTTCGGAAAGGGATCGTGACAGTTCTTGAATCTGAGGTAATCGCCACATTAAACTTGTTTTGCTTGGCTTTCCAACCCAGTTTTCTAAGCGAAGATATTGGGACAAAACAATCCTGTCCGATCTGCCAAGCAGGCGTCGAAATCTTGCCAAGGTGAGTAAATGCAAGTTCAGCAGGACGAGGAATGTCCGCCTGAGCCAGAGCATTCGTCACGACCATCCATGGCGCTAGAGCGAATATCCAGGTTTTCATTAGAAGAGTAAAAGACATTGTACAAGCAAAATTGTCGGGAAAAGCAAGGTTTTGTGGAGTTTTCTAGGAAAAAGGTGGATTTTCTAATTAGTGTACGGTGAGTGAAGAACCGTGAGTATTAGCTCAGAATGATTGGCAACCGGTTGCCAACGTCTTGCTGACCACTTGCCAACCAGTTGCCGACTACTTGCCAACAATGCGAAGCAATCCGAGTATAATTTCGCAATCGTTCCGGGCGATTAGCTCAGTTGGTAGAGCGCCTCGTTTACACCGAGGATGTCGGGGGTTCGAGCCCCTCATCGCCCACACCTTCTGAACGGCCATTTCAGGCTCAATTTGCTGATATCAGCGACTGGCTCGGTCATGCCGATGTACACCCTGGTTGAAGTCTTGCACTTGCCATTGTCTTTCTCGGGTTCTAAGATAGAATCAATGAGAGCCATCCTAATCCGCCACAAAGGATCAATTGGAGTTCGCCTTGAGCGGGCGCGATGCACATGGAGTCATTCGGACGACGGTCTCCGGGGCCCTTACCAATCGGGTCGTGGGTTCGTGTCTTATTGCGGCAGCCACTATTTCAGCGTCCAATGGCCAGGTTCATTTGAACCCGGTCTTTTTTGAGTTTGAGCTGATTCAGAGTCAGCTGCTCTACTGCTGAGCTATTTGGCATTTGCGATAAACCCTCTCATTAGACCCCTCATTGACACCCAAGCCGAGGAGCAAACATGCGAATTAAAGGCGCGGGATCGGTCTATCAAAAGCGTGGATAATGGGTCGCAAGAGTGCGACAAACTGACCAATTGGGGCGACACGTCGAAAAATCCGTTATCGCCACTTCTAAGACTAAGGCGAGGGCGAATTTTAAGGCTCTTAATGCAAACATTGCAAGCCAACAAGAGTCTTCAACAGACATCCGATTTGGAGAACTTTTTGAATCTCTGCTTGAAACTGTTTATAAGGTCCAAGTAAGAAATTCAACGCTGAATTTATATCGAGGACTTTGGAGGAATCACTTGCTACCGCTCAAGGAGATATACGTTCGAAGGCTAACGCCAGCAATCTTGGAAGAACTATTCCGAAGCCCGAATGTTGGCAGAAGTACACGGCAACTTTTACGACGAGTCGTAATCGGGTTTCTAAATCATGCAGTTAGGCTCGATTATGTGACTGAAATATTGCTAAACGCACCCTTCCGATTAGTGGCCAAGCCAAACTCGTTGAGCCATAAACCTCACAAGAAGTTCTGGTAATTCTTGCAAACAAAAGCTCTCGCGTACACAATACAGCGATTCGTACACAGGTCGAACTTGGACTTCGAGTAGGTGAACTCTTTGGAATCCGATGGAGTGACATTCAGTGGTCAACAAGGGTAGTGACAATTCGGGAGCAACTGTTGAGGAACCGGGTAACTGGTCAACTTAAATTAGCACTGTTAAAGACGTGCAAGTCTCTTCGGACACTGCCACTGACATATTAACTCTCACGGTTGATTGATTCTGTACCTAGCATATGGAGTATTTACATTCTCAAGTCGAGTTGGCTGGCCGCTTGATCCAAGAAACTACATCAGGGAGTTGAGCGTTGCTGCAAAACGAGCCGGTGTTGGCCAAGTTTGTTCTCACCGCCTAAGGCACTCTAATGCAACATAGGCGCGAGGGCTGGGAGTACATAACAATCATCAGTCGAGCGTTGGGCATTCGAGTATTTCCATGTCAGCGAGATAGGCCGCTGCAAAGCCTAAAGTGATAAGAAAGGCGAATCAAAAGGTTGCAAAGCTCTTGGAGTAGTTGACCAAACTAGATGCAACTATCTCATATTAGCCAACATGGAAACTGAACCAGTTGGCCAATTCTCGTCTACCACCAGTTGTGATGCAGATTATGAAATGCTCATTCCAGAAACTTTAGGCAATTTGCGATTCTGCCATTGTTTAGCTACCGTCGCAAACAATTTTTTCACTAGCGACTACTAAACCCTTCCATATAAGGAATTATGTACATTTATGTACAACTTATGGGCCAATAAGTGGTACTATATCGGCCCGCCGGTTGTAACGCGAGAAACAGATGAGCTCTCGACCATTCTCAAGAACAGCACCCATCTCTTTCGCATCCTTGGCAAAGACAACATCCTGTTAAGTAAAGAAATACTGAATCGAGAAAAAGACAAGACAGAAAAGCTCATGGCGAACTATTTTCTCC
>JANNJE010000190.1:0-5207 GCA_031405735.1 Armatimonadota bacterium
CAGGTAACTGTTATTCCCGCGCGTTACGTAAAGGTTCAATCGGATTGCGTAGTAGCGTATTGGGCCGGGCGATGCTTGTCCCGCCTCCCGTTGCCGGTTTTTTGGCATCCCCAACTCGACCTGGAGCAATACAGGTTGCTCGGTCACTTTGCGTGTAAACATTGCCATTTGTCACTTCAATTGTACTTCGACATTCATCATTCTCTTTACTGTTGGCAATATCGCCTTCACCCAAATCTCGTATCCGCCCTGGTTTAAGTGAAGGTAATCAGGCATGAGCCTGTCTCTCAACGTGCCGTCAATTCGCACAAAGTGCTTCCCAATGTCGAGAAACTCGATTGAATTACCATCAGCTAGTAATTGATATTTTGCATTTGCTTCGGCCACTTGTAGTCGTAGAGAATCTGTTGATTCTTTGCCTCGGGGGAAAATCCCAAGCAGGAGAACTTTGGCATCAGGGACTTTGGTTCGCAAAATCTGGAGGATGCTCTTCATTCCTTCGACAGTTTGAGTCGGACTTGAACTGCCATGCCCCATGTTGTTGGTTCCCAGCATGATAACGATCAGTTTTGGATTCAAGCCCACAATCTCGCCATTGCCAAGCCGCCAAAGCACGTGCTCCGTTCGATCGCCAGAAAAACCGAAGTTCCCTGGCCTCAATGGTGCGAAGTCCCGATCCCACGCTGGCTTGCCGCCTCCTTCCCAACCTTGCGTGATCGAGTCACCTAAGAAAACGAGGTCAATCCCTCCAGATTTCGTCATTTCAACGCAATAATTGTGACGCTGTTTCCACCAATCCTCATTGAGCCGATCCGTCGGGTTTGTTGAAACGAGCTGTTGGGATGACATGCTACTACCAACCATAATTATCAGAGACGATTTTAGAGCATTTCCTATCATTTCGGCTTCTATTATAGTGCTTTGACAATTGAATCCCTTTCCACGATCCGAAAAAACGCGGAAATCGTGGAAGTTTGCCTTCACTTTGTGACATGGAGAAGGTTCGTCGCGTCTATAATTAGTAACGAAGGGCAGATTAGATTTTGCCCGTTTGGAGGAATTGAAGCATGAAGCGACTTGTCGCCGCAATAGTTTTTGGATCGTGTGCCGTGTTTGCCCTAGCGCAAGCCCCGTTTACGATTGTTCGCCCCCTTGATGGCTCGAAAGTTCGAGAGAAAGTTCGAATTCAAGTTCCCAAGGCTTCCATTGCTGTCAACGCTGAAGGGCGTCAGACCCAATATGTAGGTATTTTGCTAGATGGCAAATTCTTGGAGGCAAGAGTTCTCGATCTAAATGGCAAATTTTACGAGTACATTTTGGATACCAAGGAACGACGTATTGCTGATGGTAGCCATAAAATTGAAGTCGTGCTTTATGCAGATACCGCCGACAATGTCCGAATAATGGATCGCTCTTCGGTTGAAGTGATCGTAGCGAACTCAACTTCTATTCCTGTGCCAAGCAATGGGTTTTCACTTCGCTACAAGTTCGTATCTGGGAGAGAATATCGGTACCTAATCGAACAAAAGGTAAAGGTTTCTACGATTTCAGAAGCTCAGGCCAAACTCGGAGGCAGAGCATCTACGCTGAATGTCGAAGGAGAGTCCATTCGGATGCTTTACGCCGTTGACAATGTTTATGGAAATGGCGATGGTCTGATGCGAATGCAAGCCCTTCCTGAAAAGGGCAAGGACTATGCTTGGCTCACGGTTGTTGGTAAAGAAGAAGCCAATAAATACTACGCAACTCAAATGCACCCGGTCTACATGAGACTTACGAACACCGGATGGGAAACTTACGGTTCGATCCCAGTCTATATTCCGATTGAAGGATCAGGATCACAACCTCCAGCTACAGATCTGTTTGCATCGTTCCCATTGCCGACTTTGCCAACAAAACGAGTGTCGCCAGGTACTTCATGGGAAGGCAGATTTCAATACGGAATTCTGAACCTCGAAAAATTTATCGAAACTAAAGCGGTAACTCGCAACTCTCCTGCTCGAGGCGAACTGCTTGGCATGGAATGGGAAATGGGACATCCATGTGCGAAAATTAGGTATTCGATTGCGGCTGGTTCTGGTGTGCTACCAGGAACAGAAAAGGTTCGGGATGGACTTGGTCGAGATCGAGTTCAGTTGGAACAAACGTTCTGGTTTGCTCTTGATCTGGGCGCAACGATCAAAATTGTTGATGACTTCCAGATTGATACGCGAATGACGGATTCCGCGCCAGGAGGTGCTGGAGGAGCTGGTGGACCCGCTGGTGCAGGCGGACCTGCCGGTGCTGGCGCAGGCACTAAGCCAGGTACTGGAGGTGCAGGTGCTGGGAATATCCGACCTGGCAACGGTCCCACGAATAATCTGCAGGGACGACCTGGTGCTGGTGGCGGCGGACAGCGTGGCCCAGGCGGCGCCATGGGACCAACGGGGCCAGGCGGTGCTGGAGGACAAGGTGCACCAGCTGGGGCTGGTGGTCAAACTGGGGGCCGAACTGGTGGTCCTGCGGTTGGAGCCATTCGCTATATGCGATATCGAATCCAACGCATCCAAACTCTGGAATAATTAAGGGCGCATGCCCGTTTCCACAAAAACAAAGAAAGCAACGATACGAAACTCTTCCGAAGATCCGGAAGAGTTTCGCATGTCGTTGGCTGGACACATTGACGAGCTTCGATCTCGCATTATCCGGATCGTACTCGTCATCGCGGGCTGCTGGGTTATCGGTTGGATTCTTGAACCTGCCGTTTACAAAGGCATCAATTCCATCGTTGAAAAAGCCGTCGCTAACTACCATGTAACTCATCCGAATTTTGATTACAAAGAAATGCTTCCGAAACTGACGGACGCTTTCATGATCAAATTCAAGCTTTCGTTCATGATCGGCCTGGGAATCGCACTTCCCATAATCGTTCTGGAAATATGGGGATTCATTCGTCCGGGACTAAAGCCCGCTGAACTCAAGCCAATCACTCGACTTGCACCATTGAGCGTCCTGCTCTTTTTCTTGGGCGCGTTTTGCTGCTGGTTGATTCTGCCAATTACATTTCAGTGGTTCCTCGTCTTTTTTGAAGACTTTGACGGTGCCTCCCTATTCCAAGAAGCGGGCAGCATGACTTACTTCACATTGAAGATGCTGTTAGCGTTCGGACTTGGGTTTCAGTTGCCTTTAGTAGTGTTCATTGCAGGAAAGATCGGCTTGGTGAGTTCGGAGACTCTTACCCATTACTGGCGTCATGCGGCAGTTTTCGTATTTGTTGCTAGTGCCATTTTGACCCCTAGCCAAGACATCATCACGATGCTGATGATGGCAATTCCCCTAACCATTCTGGTTCTCCTTAGTATTTGGGCAGTCAAACTGACCACAAGGGGTGCCAAAGGGAGTAGGCGTCCAGCCGAACTCGACGACCTTGATTGACCACGCTGATAATCTGCTCTCTATCGCGACAGGCGTACTTTCTGATTACGAAGGACTCGATTTCTCGATCATTTCTCTTCCCAAACGTGACGCTAGGCAAGGCGTTCTACCTTCTAAATTGCTTCCCCAACTGGTGGGGACGCTTTCCGAGAAGAGAATCGCCTCCCTCTACTTTCATCAAACCGAGGCCATTGAGGCTGCATTAAACGGGCATGACACATGCATCACGACTGGAACGAACAGCGGCAAATCGCTCTGCTACATCCTTCCGACCTTGCAATGGTGCATTGAGGAACCGATTGCGCGAGCAATGTACTTGTTTCCGACAAAAGCGCTTGCGCAGGATCAACACGGCAAAATCACGAGTTGGTTGCCTAGCAAAAGCATCCGTGTTGGCGTTTATGATGGTGACACGCCCCAGAAAGAGAGATTGGCAATCAGGAAATTTTCAAATATCGTCATCACAAACCCAGATATGCTTCATGTGGGAATTCTGCCGAACTTTGAAAACTGGATACCGCTCTTTAAGTCGCTTCGATGCATCGTCTTAGATGAAATTCATACCTATCGAGGCGTGTATGGTTCACATGTTGCTTGGGTGATCCGCAGACTCTTGCGGCATTGCGAAGCCTTTGGGAGCAGGCCGCAAATCATTGCGTGCAGTGCAACAGTACAAAACCCGTCCGAATTCTTCACGACTCTAACTGGTCGCGATGCAACATTCATTGACGAAGATGGTTCGCCGCACGGACGTCGGCATTTCATTTTCGCAAACCCGATGCCCGACGAAGACGGCAAAGAACCAAGCAGAAACTATTTGACCGGGAAAATTTTGGCAGATTGGGTAGATCAAGGAATTCGTAGCCTCGCCTTTTGCAGATCACGAGTTGGCGTCGAGCTGGTTGGCAAATACGCGCGTGATATTGTCTCAAACTCTGGAGATTCGGCAAAAACACCCATTGAAACCTATCGCGCTGGCTATACACCAGCCGAACGCCGCGAAATTGAAGCGAAATTTGCAAGCGGAAATCTTTTGGGGCTTGCCGCCACTTCGGCTATGGAACTTGGAATTGATATCGGCGGACTAGACAGCGTCATCATGAACGGCTATCCCGGAACAATTTCCGGTTTTTGGCAGCAAGCAGGTCGGGCAGGAAGGGGGTCGCGAGACGGAGTTGTTGTATTTATCGCAGACGATGATCCACTCGACCAATTCCTGACAAGTTCTCCAAACATGATTCTGGCAAGCGAATCCGAGCCCGTAACTATAAACCCGATAAACCGGGCGATAGCATCGGACCAAATTCGGTGTATGGCCCATGAGCGGCCGATAGCTGCTTCAGAACTATTGGCAATTGGAGAAGAAGCACTCGAAGCAGCAGAAGCGCTGGACGCCGCTGGAATACTTGAGCAACGAGCAGGAAGGTTTTACTATCCATCGTACGAAGCCCCGGCTTCGGGGATCAATATACGTTCGTCAGGCGGGCCGATTGTTACTCTTACGGTTGACGGTGCCGAACTCGGATCAATGGAAGAGTGGCGTGCTCATCAATATGCTCACAAAGGCGCGGTTTACCTGCACCGTGGGGCCGCCTATCGCTCGAATGAACTTCAACTCGACCAAAAGGTTGCCGTCTTTGAGTCCATTGCTGCAACAACGTACACTCAATCCATCGTATCTAGTCTTGTTCAGCCACTCGTTTCCATTCGCAAGAGCACATTGGGATCAGCGCAAATCGAGCTTCAAGGACAACGAGTTACTTCGCAAGTCATCGGCTATCGCGAGAAATCAC
>JANNJE010000191.1:0-3749 GCA_031405735.1 Armatimonadota bacterium
ATTTTCGCCGGGGTTGCGCGCCAGTCGATGAGCCCGTTTTCGCGGGTCAGCTTCGGCGCGTAGTTCGCGTGCGCTTCATCCTGCGGAGTCGAACCCGAAACAAACCATGGAAACCACACTTGTTCTCATCAAACCAGGCGGAGTCAATCGCAATCTCATCGGTGAAATTTGCCGCCGAATCGAAGCCAGAAACCTGAAAATCGTTGGGCTAAAGCTCATGAGCGCGCCCCGTGCGACCGTTGAAGAGCACTACGCCGAGCACAAAGGAAAAGGCTTTTATGAAGAAGTTGTTGGCTACCTTTGCAGCGCCCCCGTTGTTGCAATTGCGGTTCGAGGAACAAATGCAGTACGGGCAGTTCGAACCATGATGGGAGCGACGAATCCGCTCGAAGCCGATCCAGGAACTATTCGCGGCGACCTTGCTCTCAGCATCGAAGATAATTTGACGCACAGTTCAGCCGATGCCGATGCTGCAGCAAGGGAACTGGGCTTGTGGTTTTCTGAAGGGGTTGGTTAAGAGATTGGTGTAGGACTGGTTGGACTTTTAGGACTTGTCGGACTTACATGTCCAAATTGTCCTACCAGTCCTACGCTCAACTCGTCCTACACCCAAATCCCTATAACCCAATGACCCCGAGCCTACTTCTTACCCTGGTCCAAGTTCACCATGGTGCCCATGAGTGTCTTCTCAGCACCGCTCGTGTCGCCAGACTGGATCGCTCGCATCGCCAAAGTAACTTCTTGAGCCTCTTGAGTCCGCCCCTCTTGAAGCAGTAGCATTTGAGTCTTTTGCAAATCCGCAACGGCACCCATTACCGTAATCTGACCTGATTTCAAGCCCATAATCGTCTTTTCAACGACCCTAGATGCGGCCTGAATGTCAGCTGCCTGCCTAACTACTGGATTCACCGGAGCTGAATACTTTGCTGAATCAGCGGTAAATTCGATCGCCATGTCAATGTCAACCGTCTCGGTTCTTCCCGACAAACAATTGTCAAAAGTCAGTCGCCCCGCAACCACTCGGTAGTGACCAAGCGGGTGGTTTTGGAACTCCACATCTACCACTTGTTGCATTGTGGCGCCGCGCTCCATATCGGCTAAGGCAATCGAAAACTCGCGAATGTCGGCTCCTTTTGCCTCCCATCCTGTCGAACGCAAGGACACCCATCGAGCCAATTTGACTTCAAGACGCAGATTCTGCGCGACAACCGTCGAGAGCTTCTCCAGTTCTGTCCGGAAGACTTCTGGTATCAAATCTGGCCGGGGAATAAAATAGTAGTTTCCACCAGTCCGCTTTGCCATTGCAGCCAAAAGCTCTTCGTTATAGTCTGGCCCAAACCCTAAGAAGGTTACGGTTATCCCGCGATTCTTGATCTCGTGCGCATGTTGAACGAGCGATTGAAAGTCCTTGATTCCAGCCGTCGGGTCGCCGTCTGAAAGCACGATCATTCGGGTTGCCCGATTCGCGTCTGCCGTTTGCAGTACCTGCGCCATCCCAAGGGCTAAACCATCGTACAAATTGGTCGTGTTTCCGGGAGTCAGGCGCGAAATTCCTTGCTTGATGGGGTCTTTTGCGGTCACTCGCTGGGGCGGCATGAGAACATCAACTGTTTCTTCAAACGTGACAATGCTCAGCACATCGTTCGGCGAAAGGAGGTCAACCACGTAGCAGCAAGCCTGCTTTACATATTCGAGCGGAGCGCCCTCCATCGAACCTGAACGGTCAATCACCAGGCACAAATTCAACGGTGTCCTGGTTACTCCGACACCCAATCCTGGAATTGCAGTTTGTCCAGCAGCTTGAAGTTCAATCAAGAACTGCTCTCTCGCAGGTCCATTTGCCATCGTGGCATCGCGGCTAGACACGATAGAAGCCGAAAGCGCAAACTCGGGAGCCATCGGGGCCATTATTGAAGTTTTATTCGGGTCCATGGCACCCATGGCTCGGGTCTTGTTCGGATCTGTGACAACGGGCGATCCAAGCACAGTTCGGTTCGGGTCTATGGTCGGTGCTCCGATAACGGTTTTGTTTGGGTCAACTGGCTGCATAACAATTCTCAAATCGTTTTTTGATTTATTAGTTTATCGGTATTTCAGGCAAATTCATTCGACGCGGAACGTCGTTACACCTATTTTGACGAGATCGCCAGGGTGAATCGTTGTTGAAGTGATGCGATTGCCGTTCACAAATGTCCCATTTGTGCTGCCCAAATCAGCGACTTCGACGCCGTTAGCTGAAGTTGCAAACTGCACATGCTTTCTTGAAACGGAAGTGTCAAACGCTAAGGGAATCGGACCCGATTCCCTGCCAATTTCCATCGCAATATTAATCGAAAACATTCGGCCAGCCATCGGACCGTCAACAGCGTGAAGAACACGTGGTACGCCTGATTGGGGCGCAGGCTGCATCGGTTGCGGCATTACAACGGTTTGCTGGACAGATGAAACCTGTTGGGTCATTTGGCTCGCCAGATCGTACATTTGAGTTTGTTGTTGCTGATTTGGAGTCGGTTGATAGCCTTGAGGCATCGGAGCCATTGGCGCTCCATGCGCCGCCTCAATCGCCCTTCGCTGAGCGCCTGCTCGAAGGGAAAATATCAACTGATACGGCCCGATTTGGATGACCGCTCCATCAAAGAGCGGAGCTTGCGCAATTCTTTGCCCATTAATGTAGGTTCCGATCTGGCTTCCGCCATCCACCAGCATATATTGCGGCCCGTTTCGTTGAATGCAAGCATGCATCGGAGCGATGTTCATATCGCCAAAGAGAGGAACATGAGCTTTTTCGTTTCTTCCCATGAAGGTTTGGGCGGCATCAACAATCCATTCCTTGCCTTCATTTCGTCCGAGCACGAGCCGAACCCAAGCTGTTCGAGTGAGCCGAGCAAACATGGCTGTAAAGAGGCCGATGGACATGCCTAGCAATATCGCCAAAATGGCGCGAGAGGGACCTCCAACTTCAGCCGCAACTCGTGGCACTCCCGCTGCATCCACTTGGTTCAGCCCGCCTTTTGCCATGATCAGCATCGGCCCCAGAATTCCAGCGACAAGATCGAAGCTCATACCGCTCAGAATTCCGCCAACCGCTCCGCCAAGAGCACCCACCGCAACCCTTCTCCACGAGAGTCCTGCTGCCCCGACGACGGCTCCAATTACAGCTCCAAACGGCATAAATGCAAGCGTTCGAGCCAAAATTGCCATAGGCAATGGCATTCCCTCCACGCCCCCGCGCGAACTCGCAATGGACTGAAAAAGCTGTCCTCCAATCTGAAGTCCTAAAAGTCCGCCTGGCGCACCAATTAAAAGGCCCAGCAACCCGCCTCGCATCAAATGAGACTTGCTGCCTTGATACCAGCCATTTACCGCTCCGATTGCGCAGCCGATGAATGCTCCAATAATCGCCGCATAGAGCATTTCCCATCGTTGCCAGGCTATAGGGTCGTTTATCAGCCCAGGATTCGATGGCTCCACAATCGCCCAGCCAGCAAATCCGGCTAGGCCCCCAGCGATCATGGCAAAGAATAGTAGGCCCATACGTTACGCCTCGTACCGAAAACGAATCGCGCCAAACTGAACCGTGTCGCCTGGACGAAGTTCGGTTTCAGCTGATATTTGGACTCCATTTACGAATGTGCCGTTTGTGCTTCCTTCGTCGCGAACTCGAACAACTCCTGCACCTGAAGAGATTGTTGCGTGCTTTCGAGATATGGTCGTTTCGCCAGGAATTACCAAATCTCCAGCTTCTCGGC
>JANNJE010000192.1:0-2333 GCA_031405735.1 Armatimonadota bacterium
GGCGGTAGCAACTGTTACCCTCGTCGTAGCGTCGTTTGCCGCTCCTCAATTAAAGTCAATCCTAAAAGCTGGCGGAATGATTGCCGTCGTTTCAGCCTTTGGAAAGGATATCAACAATGGATTTAACAAACTGTGGGGCCGAGGAAAGGATAGTAAATTAAAGACCAAAGTCGTGCCAATTCTTTCATTGGGCTCTGGCACGGCCATTGGAGCTGTGCAAGTCATGGGCCCAGCATCGCAGGTAGATCGAGTCGTGGCCGTTGCACAGCCAGAAGTGACCCTTTTTGGCGAGATTCGGCTTCGCGCACTCATTCCAATTGCAAACAAGAATACTAAGGGCGTAAAGAACGCAAGCGGGCTTGAAATTGTAGATCAAGTTGGCGTGAGCGGCATCGTAGATATTAAACTGTGAGACGTTGTTGGTTGTTGGTTGTTGGTTGTTGGTAGCTGACGCTGAAATTAATTGGGCGAATGAGTCTCATTCGTCACATGAGTCCCATAGGTTCCATAAACCGCCAACTGCTTACTGCAAACAAGCAATAGCCAATAACCAATAACCAACAGCTAAGTGTCAAGCAGCGACTTGAGCCTAAACAAGTCGCTTGCAAGGTCCAAATACGTTTGCGGATTTAGCGCCTGCGAGCCGTCGCTGAGCGCCATCTTTGGGTTCGGGTGCATTTCGATCATCACGCCGTCTGCGCCGACTACCAGTGCAGCCTTTGCCATCGGAGCAACATACTTGGCAACATACTTGGCAACACCCGTTCCGTGAGATGGGTCCACGATGACTGGGAGATGACTGTACTGCTTCAATACTGGCACAGCTGAAAGGTCAAGGGTGTTGCGAGTATATGATTTGTCAAGTGGGATAACGCCACGTTCGCATAAGATAACTTTCTCATTACCTTGATTCAAAACATATTCGGCTGCGAGAAGAAATTCGTCAATAGTAGCTGATGGACCACGCTTCAAGAACACCGGCTTCATGCTCTTTCCTGCCTCGATCAAGAGAGGGAAGTTTTGCATGGAGCGGGCGCCAATCTGCAGAATATCAACGTGCTCGGCGACCAATTCTACTGTTTCGCCGCTCATGACCTCGGAAATTGTAACTAGGCCAAATTCATCGCCAACGGCCTTCATGATCTTAAGGCCCTCGAGAGCTAAGCCTTGAAACGAATAGGGAGAAGTGCGGGGTTTGAATGCTCCGCCGCGCAAAACTGTTGCTCCAGATTCTTTTACAATTGCCGCCGATGCAGCGAATTGTTCGTAAGATTCAATAGAGCATGGCCCGGCCATCAGGGTAAACGTTCCTGAGCCAATGGACACATTCTTCGCTTGTACCGTTGTTCGTTCTCGCTTCCATTCAAGGGATGCTAACTTAAATGGCCGACTGACATGCGTGACTTTGCTGACACCAGTTAAAGTGCCAATTGCGCCCTCAAGTTGGTCACGCTGGTCTTGAGAAATCGCGCTTGGAATTCCAATGGCAACATGATCTCCCGGAAGAACTAGCGGCTCCAACGAGTGGTTCCGAATTGCCTGACAAACGGCTTCAATCTCGGCTTGTGCGGCTCCTGCTTGCATTAAGATGATCATGGTTTTTCGGTCTTTTGGGATATTGTCAGATTAGACGCTAGCTTACCTGTCAGCAAGATTCGAGCCAAAAATTGGTTCTTTTGAACTGTCAAAACGCCATACTCAGCAATTCGACCGTTGCAGCTTTGTCGAGGAGTTGGTTTGAGGCTTCACAACGCGAAGAAAGCAAACAACGAGGACAGCCTTTTTCGCATGTACAAGTGACCAGTAGTTTTCTTGCGGCGGCAATAACCTGCTCGATGCGAGAGTAGATTCGATCTGCAAGCCCAACCCCGCCAGGGTTGCGGTCAAAAATAAAGACTGCTGGCAGATCCGATTCCGGGGCTTCAGCAAACCAAACCGAGCCGATATCGCTTCTATCGCATCCAGCAAACCAGGGGGCAACCGCTATTACGGCATGTTCAAGTCCGTGAACGGCGGCAATGAATCTCATTCGATCTTCTCCCCAATATAAATCAGGGATATCAAATCGAATTCCAATCGTTTCAAACGAAATCACTGGCAAATCAAGATCATAAGTACCTATTGTTTGGTGGGTTTCAAGTGAATCGCCGTCGGCTCGGTGGCTGACCCGCCGATGAAGAACACCTCGCGCGCCGCCGCGCGGACGCGGTCGAGCGGCTCGAGACGCAGATCGAGCGGCTCGAACCTGCTCGCCTCCGTGTCGAGCAGCGCCATCTTCCAGCGGCCGCCCTCGGTGTAGGTGACGGCCAGCCGGGAGGCGCTGACAAACGTGT
>JANNJE010000193.1:0-4294 GCA_031405735.1 Armatimonadota bacterium
TCGAAAAGGGAGGAAGGGGCAAGGGGATGGAGGGTTAGTGGATTCTTAGTTGTCGGCTGTTGGTGGTCCGTTGTCGGTTGCTTGATTGTACAGTCTTTCAGTCACACCTTTTTTTACCCGTTCAACGGCCCGTCTCCTAACGGAACACCGATCATGGTTGAAAGCAGCTCGGCTAGGGCAAGCGCATCTGAATCCATTTTGTGCTGCACGATTTGTCCGGGCAAGATTTCGTCCCACATCATCCAATCGGGCCAGATCGAGTTGTTGACGAACTCGCCCTGGCCATAGAATCGAAAAAATACGGTCTGGCTCCCATCTTTGAGCCACAAGCCGACTTTGAAAAGGTCCTGGGCATCGTGCGAAAACCAGTCACTAGAAAACATATCGCTATAGGTATAAGTCACCTCATGGACTCTGTCAAATGTGATCACTCGCGTTTTGATGAACAGCCAAAAATAACGGTCACGGATTCTGACAATTTGGCTTGCTGGATCAACAATCACCTTTCGGTAACGACCTCCAAGAGTAAGGAGTGCGGTTCGCCAGCCAGAGCGTATGATGAGAAATGCACCTTCGCGCCGTATATTAGGCCTTGGTGCGAACGCCATTGTCAGCAGGCGGGAAACTATAGAACCGACCAGTTCGCTCATGGATTACCCATGATAACGCATTCTTTTAGCACTAGTGACTTAGACAATCGTTACAGATTTACCCGAAACTAGTTCAGGGCTAAACTTTGCATTGAATCCAAACTCAACTAACCGAGCTTGAAATGCGCTAAGTCCATTAATTGCGATGTCGTCTAGCGCGTATCTCATTGAGTTTTGAAAATAATTCGCGAGCCTCGCAGGCAATAGACTAGATTGCTTTCCTGCTACCTCGATCCACGATTCCAGGTCAATTTCGCTTAGCCCGTCGTAAGCTTCCTGCAGCAGCCCGGCCAACTCTGGTGTCAGTTGCTCGACTCCTATCCATGCCGCCCAGACAAAGGGCAATCCGGTCAATTCCGTCCATGCCTCACCTAAGTCGTGCACGAATAAGCCATCAGATGGTGCCGTCATTCCCAAATCGCCAATCAAAACGCAGGCATCGCATTCTGCAAGCATTTCCTCTTGATTCGGCATCATTGACTGCACCATTGGCTTGCAAGAATACTGCTCGGCAAGCAAAATTTGTGCAAGAGCATTACTCGTCATGGAGCTTGAATCTAGCGCCAATGTCTGAATTTCGACAAGCGGCACTTTGGAAAAAAGGCGAACCGACTCAACCGGTCCAAAACTGCCAATGCAAACGCCTTCTGCGATCCTTCGGTTCGGTTGTGTTAGGGCGTCAAAGCTGGAAACCAGGATGGCATCAGCCTCGCCAGAATCCAAAAGCGCCGGGAGCTTGGAAGGAACATCGTAAACTACCTTTACCGGGCTGTTTTCGCCAAGCTGCTCAAAGCGATATACGAGCGGAATCGCATTGACATAAGGAACGCATCCAACGGTAAATTGCGGCATTTTCGACCTTGACCTAGCGTACCTAGCCCTTTGGTTTTTTAGCGACGACAACAACGCTGCTGCCCCAAGGCAGTGAGATAATCTGCATCAAGCTTGCCTCGACTCGCTGCATCCAGATCAGAGTGCGATTCAAGAACTCAGTAACCGATGGCAACGAAGCATGAGCTGGTCCCTTTCGCCCCTTCTCGAGCAATCGAATCAAGTAGACAAGTGGAAAAAGGAAAAACACCGAGTAGCTGATCTTCTCGACTTTGAATCCAGCCATTTCGAGCTTTCGCCTGAGTTCAGCCTTTTTGTAACGGCGAAAGTGCATCAACGCAACATCGTGCGGTCCCCACAAAAATTGGAAGGCTGGAACGCTCGCGACCAAGACTCCGCCTTTTTTCAAGCTCTGAAATGCTTGAGCAAATGCCTTTTCATCAAATTCTAAATGCTCAAAGACATCAAGCGAAACGATGGCATCGAAACTATTTTCAACAAATGGAAGTTGGTGTCCATCGCCAAGCACCAACGTGTGCAATTCGCGCTCTGTGCAGAATCGTAGAGCTTCTGGACTGAAATCGAACCCGACCGCTGCGGCACGCTTCGTCAATTCGCCAAGCACAACTCCAGTGCCACAACCGAGATCAAGAATTTTGGAATTTGATTTCAATTCGGAATGCCGATCAAGCATTCGAAGCGCCAAATTGCGACGAGCGACGAACCACCAATAGTGATCCTCCAGTGCGTGCATTCGTTCGTACTCTTGATGCTGCAAGGTTCGATTCTATCCGGTGGGCCGCTTTTCTAGCCGCCTACCCTTGCCTGCCAACCTCAGTTTGACGAGCTCAATCAGCATTTTTGGGCCATCGCGCATCATAACAACCTTTGACCCTTCCTGATGCGACCAGCGAATCGGAACTTCGTCAATCTTGTATCCAAGATCGCGAGCAATCATGAGAGATTCAAAGTCGAAGCCAAACCCATCTAGTTTGCACCTTGAAAACACGTCTCTCGCAACGTCAATTTTGAACAGTTTGAACCCGCATTGCGTGTCGTGGATCCCCTTGACTGCCAATAGCTGAACAGCCTTGTTGAACGCCCTTCCCATAAGCTCGCGATATTTCGGCTGGTGAATTTCGAGCTGGCTATCCTTGAGCGGACGGCTACCAATTGCAATGTCGAATGCCTTTTCCATTGACGGGAGCAGCTTCTCGATTTCTTCAATAGGAGCGGCAAGGTCTGCATCAGAAAAGAGGAGATATTCGCCATCAACTTGAAGCATCCCAGTTCGTACTGCTGCGCCTTTGCCTTGATTTGGGCGGTTTGCAATCAGAGAAAACCCTAAATGGGACTTTCCAAATTCTGTAGCAATTTCTTCAGTCGAGTCCGTACTACCATCGCTGACAACGGTGACCGACCATGAATACGATTGAGCAGAAAGGTACTCGTGAATTCGCTCCAATGTTGGGCGAAGCCGAACTTCTTCGTTGTAAGCAGGGATGATAACGGCAAGGCGTGGTGAACTCAAATCGCGGGGAGTCTACCGCGAACTAGCCCTTCAAGGCGTTCCCCATTGGGCGATCGTCGAGGGTTTCAAGACAAAGTAATTGCACAGTTTCCGCTTCGGAGACACAACAAGTGACCCCTTGTAATACAGTGCGGTCGAACCGCCTCCATCAAGGCTGATCGCATTTTGAACTCCAAGCGATAGCATCGCCTTGCCCATTTCGGAAAGTGTCACCGGGCTCGTCGTTGCCATTAGCACGATTTTGTTGCCATTCGTAATTCCGATTCCGGTTCGAGACGCCCTTCCCCAAAGCCGTTTATCTTTGAATTGCTGCGCTTTTGGATTCGGCTGCACCTTGCCATCGGCGACGATGCGAATTGTGCCTCTGATCCCAAACCGATACTCGCCCCAGTCGTAGGCTCGTTTAAACACCGTATCGAAGATCTTGACTTCGCCAAAATAGCTCACGCCGATTGCCGAACCTCGATAGCCTTTGGCAACTAGCGAGCCATCAACGAGTACGTCGCCCACTGGCTTTCCGCTTCTCATGTGAAAGAAGGTTCCAGTAATGGCGGCGATCGGTTGTTCCTTGCCGATCATCGTCCAAATCGAAGTTAGTTTCCCTGAGGAAGTAGTTTCAGGAGAAATCACCCCAGAATTGAGATCAGCCGTGACTACATGGAACCGAGCTTTACCGCGAACAAAGTTCGAATACGCAACGGCATCCCCTGGCCGAGACAAATGGGCCATGGCGATGGTTGCAGTTGCGGCAAATAACATAATCGTTTCCTTGATGCATTGTTTCCTTTCGATCCCTAATCGTTGAATGCACCAATGGCTCTCTATTCTCCACCATAAAGTTGCTAGTTATGTGGAAAACCTGTAAAGTGTACGGAAAAAATGGTGGAAAAGTGGCTGATTGGGGGAAATGGGATGTGAGAAATCAGGGGTGTAGGGTTTGGGGCATAGGGTTTGGTGTTTGGGGTGAAGAGTTCTTAAGGCAAAAAGCGGAAGAAGTCTCAAATCCAAAAGTGAGTTGATGCGACAATTCGGATTCTGAGTTCAAACCCTATACCCCACACCATAAACCCTAAACCCTGCACCCAGCCTTCCTACTTCCTCTCATGGCTAGACCTGACCACCATTCTCAGAGGGGTGCCTTCCAACGCATATTGCTTCCGAAATACATTTTCTAAGTACCGCATGTACGAAAAGTGTACGAGTTCACCACCGCCTGCTTGTGCATCGTATTGGCCGCTTGAGTGCGTGCCCCTCCACTGTGTTCAATGTACGTGATGCTGAT
>JANNJE010000194.1:0-3316 GCA_031405735.1 Armatimonadota bacterium
GTTTTGTGTTATCGGAAACAAGCAATTTGCGCTAATTTGAAACCAAAATAGGTGCCTCTAACGAATAGGCTACCAATGCGCTTTACATTACTTTTACTTATTATTCTGCTTGTTGCCTCCGCTTTTGCCGAACCCAATCGAAAACTGGCGGCGACGAAATTGGCCTCCCCACCAAAAATTGATGGAGTAATTGAAGCAACAGAATGGACCGGTGCTGCAAGGGCAACTGGCTTCGTACACCTTTCAACTGGCGACAAGACCCCATTTGACGCTGAAGTTGTAATCGGCTACGACTCTCAAAACATATATCTTGCGTTCAATTGTCCCGATCCGGAACCCACGCTAATTCGAAAGACGGAATATCGCAGAAATGTCCGTCCGCAAGGTGACGACCACGCCATTTTTATCATCAACCCATTTAACAATCATCAACCAAGCGAGTTCAATCAATTTGAGATTGGCGCCGGGGGCGGAATGAAAGCTACTTTTGCTGGTGGGCGCGCCGCAAAGAGAGAATGGGAAGGCGCCTGGGATGCGAAATCCAGAATTACAGAAAAGGGATGGGAATGCGAGATGATAATCCCATGGAAAATCCTGCGACTTCCTTCAGCAGGCATCAGGGATGTAGAGATAAATTTCGCTCGGGTTGTGCCTAGAAACCAGCTTCCACTCTCATGGTGCGAACTTGGCCCTCAAGAGAGAATGGAAAATAATGGAACGTTGACTGGGGTCGAGATTCCTGAAATCAAGGGTGAAAGAACAATTCAGGCACTTCCATACCAGATTGTCGGATACGATCAAGAACTTGGACGAGAAGTAATCAACACGGGTCTAGATATTCGCTATAACGTCTCTTCGCAAATTTCAAGCCTAGTTACAGTCAATCCCGACTTCCAAAACATCGAAGGTTCCGTCTTGAACCTTGCTTTTTCTCGATTCGAGCGCCTTGCAGAAGAACGACGGCCGTTCTTTGTAGAAGGAAGGCAGGATTTTCAGATGGGAGGAATGTCGGCTCAACTTTTTGCGCCTCAGAGACTCGGTTCGATTGATCTTGGTGCAAAAGTGTTTGGCAAATTGAGCGATTCACAAACGATTGGAGGGATGTTTACAACTGAATTCGACCATCATTCCGCGGCAGTAGGAAGATTCCGCCAAACGTGGGGCGAAAAGAGCTACATGAACGCAGGGTTGGTTCATTGGGACGACAAAGACAACAACCTGACGAATACTGCGGGAGACCTCGAGATTATTCACTTCCAAGGCAATTGGGGAGCAGACTTCATCTTCAACCAAACTGATGATTCTGAAGAGGGAAATGGAAAGCGGCGCGACTTAGACCTGATGTACCAGGATTCCAACATCTTTGTATCCGTCGGGCACCAGGAAATTTCCGAGAACTTCTTACCGCGAATCGGATTTGCGCCGCAAACTGGCTTCAAAGGTTGGAACGCTTTTCTATTCGGTTCCAAAAGTTACGGAACTGGGCCGCTCACTCAAGCTTCATTTGAATTGTTTGGCGCAAAGTCTGACCGCGAAGATGGCGACGGAACCTATTTGGACTCTATTCACACTCAGTTTTCTGCTGTGACACGAGGCGCGCTCGAAGTCGAGCTGGCTTGGGACAAGTCGAATTTTCAAGGCGAATTGGCAGACCTTTACACGCTGGATGTTCAGTTCCCAGCAAACAATCCGCACCGATACTTCAGCCTCAGCTCCACAATGGGAACAGTGGACAACGAGGACTACACCTTATACGGCATTAGTGGAAATTACAGATTCAGCAATCGAATTACGATTACACCTCGCTTGCAATCCGAGAGGCTCGGTTCCGAAACGAACACTCTTGCAATCATAGGCATAGGTTACGAAATTGACCGGGATCGGTCAATCGCGGCTCGAATCGTTCAACGTGACGACTCAACTAATTGGTATTTGGCATACCGTCATTCTGGAAACATTGGAACGGAATGGTATGTGATTATCGGAGATCCAAACGCCGAGGAATTTCAAAGGAAGATCGTCATTAAGGCTGTCATCCCCGTGACTTTGAAGTTGTAGGAATCGGGTTATAAGGTCAATAGGTCTTGAGGAGTTAATGTTGGCAAGTGGTCGGCAAGTTGGTGCAGGTTGCCAACTACATGCAGACATTCTGTATCCAACCTCCCAACCGCCAACCAACAACAACGTGATTGCCCGCTCGCGCCCCAGGTACCATTACGCCAATCTATGTCAGTCCTTGTTGATCGAAACACCAAAGTCCTTGTGTGCGGCATGACGGGCCGAGAAGGCACTTTCCACACCGAACAAATGATCGAATACGGGACTAACATTGTCGGAGGAGTCACCCCAGGTAAGGGTGGAACTACTCATTTGGGCCGTCCGATCTTCAATTCAGTCGCAGATGGAGTCGAAGCGACTTGCGCAGACGCCACTCTCATCTTCGTACCTGCGCCGTTTGCCGCAGATTCTGTGCTCGAAGCTGAAGAAGCTGGAGTTCCCTTTGTAACCCTCATCACCGAAGGCATTCCAACTAGTGACATGATTCTGGTTACAAACAGGTTAAAGTCAAACGGGACAACCAGGCTTTTGGGCGGAAATTGTGCCGGGATCATCACCCCGGGCCAATGCAAAATGGGGATTATGCCCGGCCACATCTTCGCTGAGGGCCCAATCGGAATGGTCTCCCGTTCAGGCACTCTAACATACGAAGTTGTTTGGGAGCTAACCCGCGCAGGACTCGGTCAAACAACCTGCGTCGGCATCGGCGGTGATCCGGTACCAGGGACTCGATTTATTGACGTTCTTAGGATGTTTGAAGCTGATACGGCAACGAAAGCAGTTGTAATGATCGGTGAAATCGGCGGATCTGACGAAGAAGCCGCTGCTGAGTACATCAAGACAATGTCCAAGCCTGTTGTAGCATTTATTTCTGGTAGAACTGCACCACCTGGAAAGCGAATGGGACACGCCGGTGCGATTGTAAGCGGAGGCAAAGGGACAGCGCAATCGAAAGTTGATGCCCTCATGGCTGCTGGAGCAGCTGTGGCCGACAAAACACACCAAATTCCAGAACTTACGACTGCAGCTTTGAGCCGATTTAGAGTTGGAGTTTGATATGAGAACAAGAGTATCCTCGGGCAGTCCTTATGAATCTGAAATCGGATTCAGTCGCGCCGTTCGCGAAGGAAATCACATTTACGTATCGGGTACAGCGCCTATCGCAGCAGACGGAACAACGGCGGGGCTCAATGATCCTGCAGAACAAGCGCGACGATGCTTTGAGATCATGATCTTGGCGATTCGAAAGCTCGGCGGT
>JANNJE010000195.1:0-2971 GCA_031405735.1 Armatimonadota bacterium
CGAAGCTTCAACACTTGAAGGTTGAATCAAACCGATCTCAGCATTTCGAGGAACCAGCACAGCAAATGCCAAAGCTGCGCCAACAGCCACACCAGCCATCGGACGCCAAACAAAATTGACCCTCTTTCGAGTGGAACTCACTTTCGCGGACTCTTGAAGCAACATTTCATTTAGATTGCTTCTCCAAGCCAAACTCAGCTCCTCAACGGGAACTTGCTTAACCGCTTGGGCAACGAACTGCTGTCCCTTTTCATTAAGGGCAACATCAAGGTTCGCCTCTTTGATCGGGTCCACAATTTCTCTATTCTGCATTTTCTTCATAAAACTAAACATTTGCGTCACCTCTCACATAGCCGCCCAGTACATTCTGCAAGTGGCTTCGAGCTAGGAAAAGCCGGCTCTTGACAGTTCCAATTGGGAGGGCAAGGACGGTCGCAATTTCATCGTAAGACATATCTTGTTGATCGTGCAAAAGGAGCACTGATCTTAGTTTTTCGCTCATGGAAGCGATTCCTGACTCTAGGAGCGTCATTAATTCTCCGTCTAAGATCACACCTTCCGGGTTCCATCGGGTATCTGGAATATCAAAGGCTTCGCTTTCCTCATTCGATGCGTCAATTCGCAATTCAGAAGGGCTTCGATCAACTTTTCGAGAGCGGTCAACGCATAAATTGTAAGCAATTCTAAAAAGCCATGTTCTCACACTGGATCGCCCGTCGAACCTGTGGATGGCTTGATATGCGCGAATGAATGTATCCTGAACTACGTCGGCTGCCTCTTCGGCATCTGGGACCATCTTTCGAACAAAACCGAATACACGGTTTTGATACGCATCAATCAGCTTGCCAAACGCTTCTGGGTCTTGTTTTCGACAACGATCCAAAAGAGCCGATTCAATTGCCGCGTCCGGAGACTCCAGGCGCTTCAAGCTCATTTTTACGCACAACTCCATGATATGCAGGATATGACGTTTCTACGCATCGAAAGTTCAATTGGCTCCCTCTTTTGGGAGTGCGCGGGCTTTACCGCGCCGTTGTAGTTCGGATTGGCACGGGTTTGTTCGGATTTGTTCGGATTCGAGCCGGACGATTCCGAACCCCCGAACCAAACCGAGCTAACCCGAACAATATCACAAAAGCGCGGTCAAGCCAGCGCACTCCCAAAATTATAGCCTTACGCCAATTGCAAGCGAAAAGCCATTCATTCGATCTTCGCCATTACCCATGAACTTCACTTCGGCAAATAATGGAGATTTGCCGCGCTGGAAGTCGTAGCCAAAACCAAGCTGATAAGCCAACTCAACACTCTCGTCAATTTCAGTAACTTGGCCAAGTGGGCGGGGAATGTTGATGAGTGAAGCACCTACTCCAGCAAACCAATAGTATTCGTTCTTTCGAGTGACGTAATTGATCGTGGCCGGAATCGTTGAGAAGTCGCCGCTTCCGGCAAAGTCAATTGAAATGCTTATGTATTGGCCTTGATCCTTTGTGTACTTCAGATCGCGGATTTTGAAATCTACGCCGCCCGTAACCCAACCTTCACCTTGCTGTCGAGCGGCGCGTCCCTGGGGCTTAAAGGTCCCAAGTCGTAAAGAAACGCCAAGCGGACGCACTTCTTGAGCAATTGCCCAGCTAGATAAAAACGCTGCACCGACGAAAATCAATCCAATTCGCTTCATAAATTCCTCAATCACTCCGTTATTAGCTTCGGAGACTCTCTTCAACTATAGACGGAATCTGGAACCTTTCGCCGCTACGATTTTGCGGCCTCCCGAATGATTTCAATCACAAGTTCTGTTGTGCTGATCAAGTCTTTGCAAGAGATAAACTCGTCGTGAGTATGAATCTTCTCCATGCCCGTTCCAACGACAACGCACGAAAGCCCCTTCGCATTGTAAATGTTCGCATCGCTGCCACCAAGAGTTGTTCTCAAATCTCCTGAAAATCCCAACTTTCGGGCGGCATCTTGCCCGACCTTGACCACTTGTGTTGTAGGATCTATATCGTACGACACGTAATGGCGATGATGTTCAATCTTTGCTTCTGCGCCCCATCGAGAAGCAGCTGCTTCGACTTCTACGATCATGTGGTCAACTTGGGCGTCGAGTTCGGCAATTGATGTGCTCCTCGCTTCGGCTTTGAAATTGACTTTTGGACAAACGACATTGGTAGTTAATCCGCCGGAAATCACGCCGATGTTTGCTGTTGTCTCCGGGCCGATTCGACCCAGCTTCATGTGGTGAATCGCATCCGCGGCAACTTCAATTGCGGAAATGCCTTTTTCAGGGTCTTTGCCGGCGTGAGCAGGTTTTCCAATAATCGTCACTTCTAGTTTATCGTGAGTTGCAGTTCGATTCACAAATGTCCCAACTGGTGGGCCGGTATCCAGAACATATCCAAAGTCGAGGTCCAGTCCGTCAATTTCAATGGCTTCTGCCCCCAGGAGGCCTATTTCTTCAGCACAACTGAATAGCAGGACCACATCTCCATGCTCTTCTCCGGATTCCAAGAAGTATTGAACGGCTTCAATGGCTGGAGCCATTCCGCCTTTGTCGTCTGCTCCCAAAATGGTATCCGATGCGCTATAGAACACTCCGGCTGTCTCTTCGATCACCAATCCCTTTGTTGGCTCGACGGTGTCGAAATGGGCTGAAAGGAAGATTCGAGGAGCATTGGGAACATTGCCTTTTAGAGTTGCGATCAGATTGTTTGCGTTGCCCCCAATCTTTTCGCCTCCACGGTCCTCAATGACTTCTAACCCCATTCTTTCAAGATAAACTTTGGACCATGCGACGACTTCACTTTCTCGCAAGGATGGCGCATCTATTAGGCAGAGGTTCTTAAAAAGTTCGACAAGACGGGCTTCGTTGACCATTCGAGGAATTTACCTCCACTTTGGGAGTGCGCGGGCTTGACCGCGCCTTGTTTTTGCTTTCCAAAAAAATATTGTTGAACCTAAACTTTCAAGGGAT
>JANNJE010000196.1:0-3065 GCA_031405735.1 Armatimonadota bacterium
ACCGGCAATGCCGAATTGTAGACGCTGTCTGTACCCTGATAGATGAAGCGAACCGGACTCTTGTTCAATGTGATATTGACCCCAAGGTGCGCGATCTGTTCCTTTCTTGCGCACCAAAATGATGCAAACGTATGTATGACGGCGTTTTTTTTTGGGAGCACGCTTGGAATACCGTCATTGGAATCCAAGTTTTTTTTGCTTGAATTTGGAACCGCTGGCTCGCAAGGTTACTTATGCGTTCGAGATCAAAGAAAATGAAAAAGTTGAATGTCCTCGTTTTTGCCGGTTCGCTTCGCAAAGATTCCGTCAATCGTCTGCTAGCTGAAAACAACATAATTCTCGCGCCGAACGGCATGAAGATCGAGCATTATTTGCTGGATGGCATTCCCAATTTTAACCAAGATTTGGAAACGGAACCGCCACTAATAGTGAAGGAGCTTAAGGAAAAAGTCACGGCTGCGGATGGGGTCATCATTGTTACGCCGGAATACAATTTCTCGTACAGTTCAGTCACCAAATCTGCAATTGACTGGGTATCAAGGCCATACGGGACTGACCTTTGGGCGAACAAGCCAGTTGCGTTGCAGAGCGCTTCTCCAGGATACATGGGCGGTTCACGTGCCCAATATCATCTTCGACAAGTACTTGGTTATTTTCCGGCCATACAGCTTTATCACCCCGAAGTCTTTGTGTCTTCAGCAGATAAGAAGTTTGACTCTAAAGGGAAATTGATTGATGAAATGACCATCTCAAGTGTTCAAAAGCAACTTGTTGCATTTGCGGATTTGATTCGAAAAAGCCAGAAATAGAAGCCAGACGGTCATTGGGCATCATTTTGTCATTTCCCCCCACGATACACCAATCACAGATTTCGAATGAGTTCTGTGCAATCCACTCGAAAATCCGATTCGATTATGATATTCACGCAATCCAGTCGTTAAGCCTAATTTCTGAAAATTTAAGTTCCGAAAGAACTATAGGACTTAATGAAGATTGGGCAAAAAATCGCGTTGGCATTGCTGGTCGTTACTGCAACCATGGTTGGACTGTTTGTTTTGTTCCAGCGTCCTGCCCTGGTGGATAACTTTCGCAATCTTCAATTCAAAAAGGCGGAGCAGGATCTCTCTCGCAGCAGAGAGGCAATTGCCACTGAACTGGCCTCCTTGGGAAAGCAAGCACAAGATTGGGGAAGCTGGGATGATACCTACCTGTATGTTCAAGGGAAGAACGATGAGTTTCCTCGGGTAAACCTAACTGCGAATATTTATGACACCAGCCATCTCGATCTGATTTTCATTGTTAACAGCAGCGGCAAAACGATCCACGGTTCAGCGCGATTGCCTAATGGAAAAGTTGTGCAGAAGTTGGATGGGTTTGATCCAAAGAAGCTCGCGCTTGGCTCCATAGACAGACCAGGTCCCGGATTAGATCCAAAATGCATTGTAAATGGAGTGGACTCGATTGAGGGCATGCCAGTTCTTCTGTACAGCATCTCAATCAGAGATAGTTCAGAGACGAAACCCGTGATGGGCGCAATTATCATGGGGAGATTCTTGCTTCCAAAGACTATACAAGGGTTGAGTGATGCTGTTTCTGTTCCCTTCAGTCTCGAAACCACGGAAAGTGTCCCTTCCGCCCCAAATGCGAACCCGCAACTATCAGCACCAACACCGAAAGGAATGTACATCACACGTCCGGACACCGACGATGATATCAATTGCTACAAAGAAATCAGGAGCACAAGTGGGCCAAGCCAGTTTTCTGTTCATAGCCAAACTGACCCAGATATTCTCCGCGACGGAACCAAGACTGTTGACCAAGTTGTGCAATTTGTGACGGTGGTATCCATTTTGGCTTCCGCATTTGGCTTGCTCTTTGTTCACTTTTTGGTGGCAGCACCGTTATACCGACTAGCGAATCGTGTCTCTCAGATCGGCGAAGACACAGATGTTCAAGTTGGCACGCAATTCATCAAAAGAAAGGATGAAATTGGAATCCTAGGGCGCCACTTTCAAGAAGCGTTGCAACGGCTTTCAACAACTCAGATGCGACTCATCCACGCCTCTAGGGAGGCTGGAATGGCTGCTGTTGCTCGTGGCGTTCTACATAATGCTGGAAATGTTCTAAATTCTGTCACGGTATCCGTAAAGCTGTTGAAGCAGCTTTCAGTGGCCACCAAAGTTGAGGGTCTAAAGAAGACAGTTACCCTCATTGAGGAAAACCGGATGGCACTTGGCGACTTTTTCAATGTTGATGAAAAGGGCACTCAGGTCTTGCCATATTTGGGACGACTCGCTGATGTTTTGGAAAATGAGCATAAGGAATTCGGTTCAGAGGTTGACGACTTGAACACGCTTACGAAGCATTTACGCGAAGTTGTTCAAGCGCAGAACATCTTTGCTGAAACACCGCTCCAAGAAATTCAAATCCAGTTGGAACGAGTTTTGAGCGAAGCCATTCAAATTGTAAACAGGGACTTCGAACGTCATGGCATAGAAATTGTGTATCAGCACAATCCAGAGTGCGTTGCCATGGGCGATCCATTCACTCTCCTTCAAGTACTTGTTAATGTTTTAACTAACAGCAAAGAAGCCTTCTGCAACGAAGCTGGTAGGGCCAAAATGGTTCGAATCGTCTGTGATTATTCGGCTTCGGGCATTCCTGAAATTATTATCCAGGACAATGGCAAGGGCATCGAAACTGAGAAACTCACTCAAGTCTTTCAACAAGGATTTTCTACAAAGGCATCAAGTATTGGTTACGGATTGCACTACTGCGCGAATGCCCTAACGGAGATGGGGTGGTCAATTCGTGCCGAAAGCGACGGTCTAGATAAAGGAGCGAAATTCACATTGACTAGTAAAGACATCCAAAATTGCGAGGTGGCGGCGTGAACAACATTCAAATTCGAATTCTCGCCATTGACGATAACACGGCTGTTCTGGATGATTATGTTAAAGTACTCGTGCCTAAATCACAGCCGGATGATATGTCTGACATGGAAGATGCGCTTTTTGGCGAAACGCTTTCTTAATGTCGGCCAGCGTTGCGTCGCTGCCAAGCCC
>JANNJE010000197.1:0-2303 GCA_031405735.1 Armatimonadota bacterium
CCTGCTGCTCTTGGAAGAACTTTGGAAAATCTTCTCGTTCAGGAAGTGCAACAATCTTTCCACTGAAATTCACAGGATCTGAATTCAAATATGGCGGAATAGCTGCCCCTTCAAAGTGGTTCATTCGCGCAATTTTCCGGCTCGATTCACGATCTCGAACAGAAATTACGTCTCCGACTTTGCAGATGTAGCTAGGAATGTCCACCCGATTTCCATTCACCAAAATGTGGCAATGGTTGACCATCTGCCTGGCTTGGAACGGTGTTCGAGCAAATCCGAGCCGCCAAACTTGCGTTGCAAGTCGCATTTCAAGAAGTCGAAGAAAGTTCAATCCGGAATTGCCGTGCATCCGAGTCGCCTTTTCAAAGGTGTTTCGGAACTGCTTTTCCATCATATTGTAATAGCGCCGGATGACCTGTTTTGCTAAAAGCTGCTCGCCATATTCAGACTGGCGGCGTTCCTTTTGGTTGGGTCCGTGCTGCCCGGCAGGGTAAGGGCGCTTGGAGCTTGGGCATTTGGGCTGGCCCCAAATGTTGTAGCCGACAAGTCGGCAAATATCTGTTTTTCTTCCTCTATATGTAGCCATTTTCTCCAGTGATCCCTGCTGGTGGGTGCAGAGGCGAACTAACGTTCGTCCTGGGCGTTCGAGCAATGAATTCGGCCAGCAAATTTTCCGAATGTTAGCCCCGCGCCTCACGAAGCTAGAATTATGACACATATTTCAGACTACAATGAACCTATGCTTCTTTTGAGCACAATGTTGGGCGTCGGAATCATGAATGGCACATGCGCTCGCCACGTCGAGATCACAGAACTGAAGCGATTTACCCGGGAAGTGAATCTACTGACAAACGAGGTGACTTTGAGCTCCGCACCTATTGACCCTGGAATGGATTGGAACGAGGTCGTGCCAAGTTGGAATATCAAGGATGCACGGAATCTGAAGCTAAAAGTGGAAATTCGAACTGTTAGCAATGAAGCGCCGAGCAATTTCTTTTGCCTCGGAACATGGACAACTTTCGAGCAGCCGTATGGTTCTGTAAGTGGCACTCGAACTTCGTTTACGGATCAAAAATCAGAGTTCGGTGAGGTGTTCACAGACACACTTGTATTGAACAGGCTTGCAAGACAATTGGAAGTTCGCTTAACAATTGGATACCTGTCTTTGGAGCGAGAATCAAGGGTGGAAGCCCTGACGGACGGATTCAGGTCATTGCACTTGAGTTTTCGAGATTCGAAGGCTGTTTCGATGGAGCGCAAATCCGACAGGTCAACTTGGGGGAAGACGATTGAAGTTCCTCGACGTTCGCAAATGAGCTATGAAAATGGCAATGTGCTTTGTTCTCCCACGGCAACCTCCATGGTGCTTGCGCATTGGGCGGCAGTTGAGAAAAACCCCGAATGGGATAAAGATGTTCCCGAAGTTGTAAGGGGCGTCTACGATCCCGCCTACAAAGGAACGGGAAACTGGGCGTTTAACACGTCGTTTGCAGGGTCCTTGCCCGGGATGAAAGGCTTCGTGGCCCATTTACAGGACATCACAGACCTTGAAACTCTCATTGAGGCTGGGTTTCCAGTTGTTTGTTCTGTAAGTTCTGCTTTGCTTAAAGGGAAGCCGGCTTCGGAGGAAAATGACGGCCATCTCGTAGTCTTGGTTGGATTTTCAAGCGAGGGAAAGCCAGTATTTAACGACCCTGGCCGAAGCGTCGAGATTCGTCAAACGTATGAAAGAGACGCTTTTTTAAGGGCATGGTCTAAATCGGGCAGAGCCACATATTTGATCTTTCCAGAGTCGAAAACACTCCCAATGCTCAGCATCAATTCTCCATAAGCGGCTAATCTTAAGAAGTTGCAGGCCTTTAGTCCTGATTTGACTGTTCCACAACCGTTGTTCCATGTGAAGCTAAGGCAATTCAGATGAAAAAACCGCTCGTAATTTTGATAGTTGTTATCGTTCTGTTCTGCGGGGCAGGCGGTCTGCTAATGGTGCAGCGCATGAGCCAGGCCGCTGCAGCCGCAGCAAAGCCAAAAGACGTGGTGACAGTTGAGAAGGGCGAGATTCTTATCCGCGTGGTGGAGAGTGGCACTGTGGACGCTGTGAAGGCTGTGGAAGTCCGGAGTCGTGCTTCGGGAAGGCTTTCCAGGCTGCTAGCAGATGAAGGCGACTACGTAGAAGCGAAGAATTTGATTGCTATTATTGATCCGCAAGAAACTGAGTTTCGAGTTCGTCAGGATCGCGCCCAACTTTCAGGAGCTTCGAGCAGTGTCGCGAGAACCGAAATTGAAATTCGCCAACAGCGCAC
>JANNJE010000198.1:0-1190 GCA_031405735.1 Armatimonadota bacterium
AAGGGAATCAAAAGTGCCGCGGACCCCCAAAGGTCAGCGGCACTTACTCTTATTGAAACTGCCGCGTTGCCAGATTCCCTATAGCGGTTCAAACCTCGCTCGGAAGAAACGCAGATATTTCGGCTCATAGGTCATTTGCAGCCCCTTCGTCTCGTGCCGGCGATCATAAACTTCGCAAACTGATTCCAAAGTAACGTCCATATGAGCTTGCGTATAGACTCGCCGCGGAATTGTAAGCCTCGTTAGTTCAAGCTCTGGCGCATAGTTTTCGCCCGTGGCTGCATCGCGGCCAGCACTCGCGATTCCACGCTCCATCGAACGAATTCCACTTTCCAAATAAAGTTCGGCTGCCAAAGTTTGTGCCGGAAAGGCGCTTTGTGGCAAATGTGGATAGAACCTCTTCGCATCAAGGAAGACGGCATGCCCGCCAATTGGCAGAACGATAGGAATTCCTTCTGCCACCATATGCTCACCGAGGTACTCAACTTGCCCGATTCGGGCCCGGATATGGTCGTCCTGCACACTTTCAGCGATACCAATCGCCATCGCTTCCATATCTCGCCCAGCCATGCCACCGTAAGTGTGGAGCCCTTCAAAAACTACGACTAAGTTGCAGCATTCATCATACAGAGTTGGGTCATTCATCGCTAAGAATCCGCCGATGTTCACGAGCGAGTCCTTCTTTGCACTCATGGTGCAGCCATCCGTTAGCGAACAGATTTCGAGGAGGATTTCGGCGACGGACTTTTCTGAAAATCCTGCTTCTCTTTGCTGAATGAAATAGGCATTCTCGATAAGGCGCGTTGCATCTAGGTAAATCGGAATTCCGTGACTTTGCAATAGCGTTCGTATCTCGCGTAGATTCTTCATGCTGAACGGCTGCCCGCCAGCCATATTCACCGTTCCTGCAAGGCATAGATACGGCACTTTTGAAGCTCCAACTTTATCAATTAGGAGCGAGAGTTTGTCCAAATCGACATTGCCTTTGAATGGATGAATCGAGCAAGGATCGTGAGCCTCATCAATAATTACATCAACAAAGGTGTGCACCGCCATGATGGACTCTGTGCCTGTTGTATTCATCACCGGGCAGGTCGCGGCGCATTTGATCGGCGGCGATGCATTTCAAGAGACCGATGTAACCGGTATCACCCTGCCGATCACAAAACATAACTACCTTGTAACGCGTG
>JANNJE010000199.1:0-8356 GCA_031405735.1 Armatimonadota bacterium
CCCAACTGCTTTCGCAGCTCCTGTCGAACTCGGAACAATGTTTTCAGCCGCTGCTCGCGAGTCTCGCAAGTCCTTCTTGGCAGTATCTACCGTGGATTGTGAATTTGTGTAAGCATGAACGGTCGTTAACAGGCCCTTTTCGATTCCAAATCGGTCTTGAAGCACCTTTACGACAGGTGCAAGTCCGTTGGTTGTACAAGAAGCGTTTGAAATGATGTTGTGAGTTGCAGGATCGTACATCTTTTCGTTCACGCCAAGCACGATTGTGATGTCTTCATTTTTCGCTGGTGCAGAAATAATCACCTTTTTTGCTCCGGCGGCTAAATGAGCCTTTGCGTCGTTGGCATCTGTGTAACGGCCCGTAGATTCAATTACGATGTCTGCGCCGACTTCGCCCCAAGGAATCTTGGCTGGATCAGGCTCGGCAAAAACTCGAAGCTTGTCGCCGTCTACCGTTATCGAAGTTTGATCGTGACTTACGTCGCCGCTGTAGGGTCCATAAGTCGAGTCATACTTGAACAAATACGCATTGGTCTTTGTATCCGTCAGGTCATTGATTCCGACAATGTCAAACTTGCCTGGATACCTTTGCAACATAGTCCGAAGAGAGAGCCTACCGATACGGCCAAAACCGTTTATTCCAACCCGAATACCCATATTAATTACCTGCCTGAATAGTACCTATTTTCGGTGGTTTTGCCGTCGGTCGTTAGCGTATAACAATCCCTATGTAGACTTCAAGACACGAAGCGAAATGAGAAATCCACAGCCGATGCAAAAGGCGCATCCCATAAATGGCGAGTATCGCCCAAAATCAACACCTAAAGGTTGCAGCTTTTCGTAGAGAACGGACCCAATTGGCATCCCAATGATTGCACCCAATCCTTGAGCCGTCATGATGGCGCCAAGATTGACAGCGCGACGTTTCGGATTGATGTCGGCGACTGCTGCCATCCAAGCTGGAATTGTCAGTAAAAAGCCGATTCCTACAGGAATAATCCCAATTGCAACGATAAACGGGTGGCGCAAGAACGGAAATATGCCACCTAGTGAAATCACGCCCATTCCAATCGTGCAGAGCCCAAGCCCGTAGTGAACTGCGCGTGCCCGGCCCATTTTTTCGCCCAATTTGGACATGGGAACGCTCGAAATCGCCATTGCAAGTGCAGCTGGCAAGGCTAAAAGGCCGAATTGCGACTCGCTCAGATGAAGCTGCTGTTCGCTAAATAGCTTTACAATCGCCATTGGGAAGCCAATGCCAATGAAACTTACTGCAGCTAGGGCAAGGAACCCCGGAATTTCCTTGATCGAACCCAATACAGCCCAAATAGAAACATGCTCCTCGGTATCGTCGTCATGAGCGTGACGCGGCTCAGATTTGATTCCAAAATAAGCGAGCAGCGACGCCCCCAGAAACAACATCGCCGCAAGAAACAATGCAGGAGATCGTGATCCCGTAAAATTGGCAAACTGCGGTCCTAAAAGGTCGTTCGCGGCTCCTCCAATCGGTAGGGCGAGGGCAATCCCAACGAGGTAGCACATGTTCAGTAAGGACATTGCATGTTGTCGCTTGCTATCTTCCACCATGTCGCCAATGAGCGCAAAGGCCGCCGGCCAAAGCAACGCAGCCCCAATGCCGTCCATAGCCCTCAGGATCATAAAGGAAATTGTCTCGAGATAGCCCGCATTCTTAGGTATGAGCAACGTTGCGATGGTGGTCAATACGGAGATGAACGGCCCAATGACTATGAGCCACTTTCTGCCGAATCGGTCTGCTATTGCTCCGCAGGGCCCTTTGAAGATGGCTTCGCAAAGCAGAAACGTTGCAATAATGAGCCCGATTACGGAAGCGCCGAATTGCCTGTCGTACTGCAGGTACACGGGCATGGTTGAGATGTTGAGAACCGCATAAGCGATTTCAGCCATCAGAGCGATTCCCAATAGCATCGCAACTGTTGGTTTTCGCAACAAAGGGTCTTTGGCTATTTGGGGCAAATCCTGCATAGGCGATTTCGGGAAAGGTTACCCCGTTGGAATTACTACGAATCCCGATGCTCTTTGGTTCAAATGAAGGGCACTTGGGGAATTGACAGTTACTGTCAAACATATTCTAGAAAAGCACCTTCAAGATCGTCTTAGAGCTTCAATAGTTTGAATTTACCGCTAGACTTGCTTTTCAGTAGCCATATCTTGCTGTTGGCTGATCTGGCAAATGGAATCCAATTCTTCTTGCCTCCGGGAACCATGTTGTTGGCTATCGTGAGCTCCCAAACAACGCCAGTTTCTACTCCATCAAGACTTCCGCCCGATGGCCTCCCAGTTTTGGGGAGTTCAAATGATTTAAGCGCAACGCCCTGAGAATTATACAAAACGTATTGATTATTATCTCTACCAGAACTTATAAATGTCTTTTCAACCGGGTTCCAAGTGTTGATTAATACTGCACGTCGTTCGAAGGGAAAGTTTTTGATAGGGACACTTGTCACTCTCTTTAATATCTGTGAAGAACCTTCACGACTTCCAAAGTATCTATCGAGCGAAAAGTTGTTCCCTCGTTTAAACGCAACCCATAACTCGACAGTTTTGTCGTCTACAAATCTAGCAGATGCTGGGTACACCCGATATTGCTCAGGACAAGTTAAGAGCCACGAGTGATTTGGGTTGCCTGTTCTAAATTCAGTCTTGACTTCGGTCATTACAACATATTTTGGTAATCGTTCACTGCTTCTCGTATTCCCAAGAGCTAGAATCCGTTTTTCACCTATTGCGTCTAAAATATCGCATTCGCGCAGGTCATAATCACCAGTCATCACTTGTGGGCCAAAAAATGGGTCATCAGTGTCGTAATGGGCTTGGTTTTTCGTTCTGGAAACTGCAATCGGCGGATTTCCCTTATGTATTCCAGCACGAAACCATCCGTCGTACTTCAATTGGCCTGTTCGAAGGTTGATTCGAGAGATATGAAGTGTTGCGAAAAGATGTGTTCCCTCTCCATTCAAAAACCCACCGGGATACTTGAAATCAATCTTGCTTAGAATCGGCGTTAGTTGCTGCCCAACTAAGAGAACAGATACTATTGGGGTCAGCATGAGTTCGTTATCTTCCTTGTTTTATGTTTCTACGCCAATATACCTAAGGTACCGTTTCTCGCAGTGCCATCAGAAGCAAGTTTCCGGGCAAGGAACTGGCTCCACCAGCCGTGAACTTTACCGTGATGATTTGAGAGGAAGTATTCGGTGGCAAAATAACTGGAGCAGTTCCCGAACTTTTATGTGTCAAAGCGCATCCTTCGGCTTTTCCAATCGCACCCACCCAATGCAAAGGAGGTACGACCCATTCTGGATATCCACTCGGAAAAGTGATCTGTGCTGCTCCAAAAACTTTGCCACCGTTATTGCGTCCGTAGATTTCGAGCCAAGCGGCATGCGAGTTTTTCAAATCAGAGTTTGACGCCGTAAAAACATATCTTACAATCGCTCCGTACAATCCGACACTTCCGCCCAACGGAGAAAGTGTCGGCGGAAATGTCGGTTGAAATGGCAGTGGCCATCCCCATGTATCGCTTGGCCGGTGACCAAACACAGTAGGCACTAGCTCCGGAGGAACTATGCGATTGCCGCTTGAGTCACGGGTTTCCTCTATTGGACACAAAACTGCTCCCGTACTTAGTGGTTCCGTAGGGTTCGTTTCCACATTGCCAGAAACGGCAAATGACGCATCGCTATAGGGCCACCAACCTCTAACATGTCGTTCAGGTGATCCATCTTGTGGATTTACTGACTCATTCACCGATCCTACATAGGTACGCAAGAACAGGGTTGTCGCGTCACTAATAGAAACATCGAATTCAAGGACGGCTCCTAGAAATTTTCCCCCATCAATTGTCTTTGTGTACACGACCGACTCATTTGTACTGATGTTCACATTTGCAAAAGAACTGTCATACGAGTCATATAGGACTGCTTGAGCACAGCAGATTCCGGCCGCAACTAAATTTATATCTGTAAATTCAAGTTCCTCAACATGACCAACGAAGTTACTGACTGTACCAGTTCCCGAACCAAGTTTTGCCGCAATATGAAATGAATTGCCATCATCTGTCGCCGTATGCCAAATGAATACTCGGATTCGTTGGGGCTCATCGCCGCTTAGAGGAATTTCGCATTTGTAAAGTTGAATGTCCGGACCAGTTAGTTGCTCAGGCTCGTTGCTCACGACGAGGTAGGGTCCGATGAGATTCCCTCCGCTTCCCGGTACAGGTGCTGCGGTCATGAACAGTTCGTCAACACTTGGATAATTGGTGGAAGTGCATGGCATTTCCGGACCGTGGCACATTTCGGCTAAGGAATTCAAGACTCTTCAGATCGCAAACATTCCTTTCTCAATCGTCAATTCAAATTTCGCAAACCAAAAAAGCACCTGGCCAAATTGGACCTGGTGCTTCAAATAGTGAATGTAAAACTTATCGTTTTACAAACTGGAAGCCACGTCGGGCTTTCTTTCGGCCGTATTTCTTTCGCTCTTTGACCCTAGAATCGCGAGTCATATAGCCGCCAGCTCGAAGTTCCTTTCGAAGGTCGCTATCGTATTCAACCAAAGCCCTGGAAATACCAAGCTTAACAGCGCCAGCCTGGCCCGCGATTCCGCCGCCCTTTGCCGTTGCGATTACATCGAAATTACCTTCCATTGCAAGATGAACCAATGGGCTGTTTACCAAAATCTCAAGCACCGGCCTACCCAAATAGTCTTTCATGGGCTTGCCGTTGATCTTGACGTTGCCTTCGCCGCGCTTGATCCATACCCTAGCAATCGCGCATTTGCGACGCCCGGTACCGTAATAGGTTTCTGTTTTTGCCATAAATTATCTCAACTTCTTGGTGGTGTCTAAAACTTCAGGACTTTGCGCAATGTGAGGATGTTCTGAACCTGCGTAAACCTTGCATCGCTTGTTTTGTGCTCTACCCAAAAGAGTCTTAGGCATCATGCCCCAAATTACCTTTTCGACAAGCTTTACGGGAGTATCTTCGAGCATTTCGCCTCGAGTTCGGCTGCGAAGACCGTCTGGAAACCCAGTGTGCCAATAAATCAGCTCTTCGCCCTTTCGCCCAGTCAGTTTGATCTTATTGGCGTTCAAGACGATTACAAAATCGCCGCAATCTGCGTTGTATGAAAAATTCGGCTTATGCTTGCCATGCAGAACCTGCGCTACTTGAGCAGCAAGTCGTCCCAAAGAAATTCCGGCAGCATCAACCACATACCACTTGTGGTCAATGTCTCCTTCCTTTACACTCGTCGTTCGGTTCATATTGTTTCCTTTTCTTTCTGCGATTTCTCGCCAAAACTGTTTTTGACTTTGCTATTCGTCTTCGTCTTTCTCGTTCCGGATGTCCCTTAGCTTCTTTCCGTATCTCACTTTCATGAGCATCAGGCCGCTTGCAGGCAGCACTACTGGCAAATCTTGCTCGTTTCTCTCTGGTTTTAGAGTCAAATCGTGCAAACTCTCGCACGACCTTTTCCCCAATCCAGCTTCCATCAGTCCTCCGGCAATCCTTCGCATCATTCCGCGTAAGAATGCCGTTCCCACGATGTCAATTCGAATTTCTTTTCCAACGCGGCTGATCTCAATCTTTCGCATTTCTCGAAAAGTGTTTTCGATCCAAGGCTCCAGTTCCGCTGTAAAGGCTCGAAAGTCGTGCCTTCCCAACAGTCCCTTTCCTGCAATTTGCATCCGCTCTACATTGAGGCTTTGCCATTGCAAATAGCTGAATCTCTGCTCTACTGGATTTCGAATTCCTTCACTGATTCGATACCGATACCACCGGTCTCTCGCCGAAAATCTTGCATGAAACTCAGTTGAAACCAGTTTCAACTTTTGTATCGCAACGTCCTTCGGCAGAAGGTCATTGATAGCTCGCATCCAACCATATTCTGGAATTTTCACGCCGCTGTCGAAGTGAAACACTTGTCCAATGGCATGAGCCCCAGCATCTGTTCTGCTTGCTGCTGCGATCTCGATTTCCTCGCCCGAGACCCTGCGAATAGCTTCTGTCAATGTGCTCTGGACTGTCCTCAGTCCAGCTTGCGACGCCCAGCCGCAAAAATCGGTGCCATCGTACGAAACGATAGCTTTTATTCTATTAGTCGACAAGTTCCAAAACCGCTATAGGAGCACCATCTCCACGTCGCGGCCCAATTTTAGTAATGCGCGTGCAACCGCCTTGCCGATTCTTAAATCGAGGTGCAACTTCATCGAAAAGGTACTTGACCAAATCTTCGCCGTTCACTGCGGAGCGGCTGACTTTGATCGCCCACTTTTCGGATTCAGTTTTCCCAGCAAGCAACTTAGCACTGATCGGTGTTGGAGCGCAATGTCCAACCAGAAGTTTTCGGCATTGCCGCCTTGATGCAAGCGTATCGTACTTCGCCAACGTAATCAATCGCTCGACAAGCCGTTGCGTTTCCTTGGCTCTGCCAAGTGGGGTGCGAATATATCCATGCCGAATAAATTGGCGACACAAATTAGTGAGCAGCGCTTTGCGTTGATCACTAGGCAATCCAAGTTTTCGGCGGTCAACTAAGTGTCTCATCTTTTCAAATCCTTAAAAATCATCGTCGTCATCTTCGTCGTCATCCATCAGGTCAATGGCTCGATACCCGCCTTTCGGTGGCTTAAGTGCCAGGTCGTGCTCTCCTAGCTTATCGCGAACTTCAACCAGCGACTTCTTGCCGAAGCCTCGGATGCTCGTCAAATCGTTTTCTGAAGCGGTTGCCAATGCCCGAAGGGTCAAAAGGCCAGCCCTGCGAAGGCAGTTGAATGTTCTCTGAGAGAAATCGAGCTCTTCAATCCGCATTTCAGGGATGTTCGCCAATTCTGGCGTCACATCATCTTCGAGCATAAGATCCGATTCAAATCCAGCTCGTCCAAGCTCAAAGAACATTTTGAAATACTTGTCGAGAATGTGCGCTGCTTGCGTGATGCAGTCGTTTGGCGTTACTGCGCCGTTAGTCCAGACTTCAAGTACCAAGCGCTCGTAGTCCGTTCGCATTCCAACGCGCGTTGCTTCAACGATATAGTTCACTCTCTTCACCGGAGTGTATTGAGCGCCGCAGGTAATGATTCCAATCATTCCTTTGTATTTGTCCTGCTTGTCTGGCAGCGTGTAACCAGAACCCCAGCCAACGTACATTTCCATCGAAAGCTTGGAATCTTTTTCGCTCAGGGTGCAAATGTAGGCTTCTGGATTGGCGACTGAAACGCCCTCAGGACATTTGACATCGGCTCCGGTAACTCGCCCAGGTCCTTTTACATCAATTCGAACCGTTTTGTCTTCCAATGGCAGGCCGTTTTCTACGTCAATGCAGATTGCCAAGTCCTTCAGGTTCAAGAGAAGCTGAGTTGTGTCTTCCTTTGCTCCAGGAATAACGTCAAATTCGTGAAAAACTTTGTCAATTCGAACTGCGCTGACGGCGGCACCTTGAATTGAGGAAAGCATTACGCGGCGCAGTGCATTTCCAATCGTTTGGCCGTAGCCTCTTTCGAGGGGCTCGACAACGAATTTGCGGTAGTTATGGCTGACTTCTAAAGTTGTTATGTGGGGCATGGTGATTGGGTAATTGGGTGGTTTGGTATTTAGGTAACTGGGTTTATACTCTTCGTCTCTTTGGCGGCTTGCAGCCATTGTGGGGAACGCTTGTCATATCGGTAATGGACACAACCTCGAGTCCACTTGCAGACAAAGCACGAATTGCAGTTTCTCGGCCAGAACCAGGTCCAGAAATGTGAACATCAACTTTTCGCATTCCATGCTCTTGCGCAGTTCGTGAAGCCTTTTCGGCAGCAACTTGAGCAGCAAACGGTGTTCCTTTCCTACTGCCTTTGAAGTTGACCAACCCTGCACTCGCCCAGCTAATTGCGTTACCTTGCGGGTCTGTTATCGTGATCAAAGTGTTATTGAAGGAAGCATGAACGTGCGCAATTCCTACCGGAACGTTCTTTTTTTCCTTTGTTTTGCCTCGTGAAACTTTTCGTGCCATATATGCTTTTTCTCAGGTTGAAATTGTCTTACTTCTTGGCTTTCTTCTTGCCTGCAACTGTTTTCGCCTTACCCTTTCGAGTTCGCGCGTTGCTTCGGGTGCGTTGGCCACGTGTTGGGAGACCTCTTCGGTGTCGAAGCCCTCGATAGGAATTAATTTCGATTAATCGGCGGATATTCGTATTGACTTCTCGCCGAAGATCGCCTTCGACCATATAGTCTCGGTCTATGACCTCACGGAGCTTCGCAACATCGGCTTCGCTCAGGTCCTTTACCTTTCGGCGAGGATCAACTTCGGCCTTTGCTAGTACTTCGACAACATT
>JANNJE010000200.1:0-6574 GCA_031405735.1 Armatimonadota bacterium
CCCTCCCCCATGAGCGAAGCCATGGGGGAGAGTTAGGGTGGGGGAATGGGCCACAGTGGCTCCTCCTGCCCGACCTCCTCCTTTACCTTCTAGGAGGCGAACCGGGATATGAAAGGAGCATCGCCACAACAACTCAGCTAACAGATAACAGAGGCGAATGGAACCCTGCAGTTTTTGAAAGATTTGGCTTGCCAATGCCTCAACTTCCGATAACGAAGCCAAATGTCGCAGGCGAAATTGACGGAATTCGCCTCACAAGGGTCGGGGGGCATGACACTGCTTGCGCCGTTGAAGGCATGCATCTTTCGGCAGATGACGACGGCACAGTGTTTGCCAATATAGGCACTTGGGCGCTCGTAGGGTCTGTGCGATCTGCTCCCGATCACTCAGCTGAATCGGAGCGGCAAAACTGGACAAACGAGAGAACACCATGGAACGAGATTCGGTATTTAACTAATGTCCCTGGTTTCTTCATTTTGAATCGACTTCATGAAGATCTGAGTATCAAAGTGCCAATGTCAGATTGGATCGAGCAAGTTGATCCATCGGAGAGAAGAAGGATCGACCCTTATGCGCCAGAACTGTACTCCCCCGACTTAATGGTTGACGCCGTGGCAGCCCAACTTTGCAACAGCAGCTTAACGCCACATGAGTTTTGCGGCATAGCTTTGCTCAGCCTGATCGACACCATAGCTGAGCGAGTAGCAACATTGGGAGGCAAGCAGATCATTCTTGGCGGGGGCGCATCCAATTCGCCAACCCTTCGCAAGTTGATCGAAATTCGAACAGGAGTTGCCCTGCAGACTGGAGCCGCAGAAGCGACAATTCTAGGCAACTTGGAGACTCAATTCAGAATCCTCGCTGGTTAGATAAACTGCGCGAAGAACCGATGAAAGCCCAACTGATGCTCACATGCCTGTGCGATGCCTTTTACGGAGAGGCGGGGATTGCGACGGTCAAAGTTCTTGAGCATTGCGGTGTTGAGGTCATTTTCTCTAAAGATCAAACTTGCTGTGGGCAGCCAGCTTTCAATTCGGGCGATAGGGAAGCGGCTCGATCATTGTCCAATCGAGTTTGGGAGATATTCGATCCCAAAATTCCAATCGTTGTTCCAAGTGCAAGTTGTGCAGCGATGCTGCGACATGGAAGCGAGCTGATGCATAGTGCTGAGTGCGGAGTCAGGAGTGCAGACAAACCCCAACAATTCCCAGCCATTTCCAGCAATTCCCAGCACAGAGTTTACGAACTCTCCGAATTCCTTCTTGATGTCCTCCAAGTCAACGAATGGCCACAAAGTGGTGCAGCGATTGAAGGCAAGAGGACGATCATTTTCCATCAAAGCTGCCATGGACGCATGATCGCTCTTGGAGATAAGCAAAGGAGGTTGCTCCAGCTCATCCCCGGCTTAGAAATTCTCGAGCCTGAATTCCCCGAACAGTGCTGCGGATTTGGGGGAATGTTCTCAGTCAAGCAACCCCACTTGAGCGAGAGCATCGGACTCCAAAAGCTCTCGTCCTTTCGCGATCAAGGCAATTACGACATCGTCAGCGGAGACATGGGCTGCCTCATGCACCTGCAAACCCTCGCGGCTGCCCAAAATGAAGGATTGCGAGTGAAGCACTATGCACAGATTTTGGCGGAGGCGATCTGCGCATGAAATCCAGCCGCGTCAACGAAAACAGCGAAGCTGCATCAGTAAGAACGATTCAGTACGTCCGAAAGGCATCCGCAAAATATGTAGCTGCGCGGCAAGCAAGACTTGAAGAAATTTGGGGAGACCAGCTAGACAATGCGCGCCATGCCGCTGCTGAATTGAAAGACGCAGTACTCGAAAATCACGCCAATTATCTGGCCGAATTTGAGAAAAGCGCAAAGGCAAACGGATCACAAATCCATCATGCTGCCGATGCTCGTCAAGCGCAGAGAATCATTCTCGATATCCTGGAAAAATCTGCAAGCAAAGGCGCAACAATCGTCAAGGGAAAGTCCATGGCGACGGAGGAAATCCACCTCAATTCAGCCCTGATTGAAGCTGGATATGATGTAGTCGAAACCGATTTAGGCGAATTTGTCATTCAACTCGACGGCGACACACCGAGCCATATCGTCGCGCCGATCATTCACAAATCCCGCGTTGAAGTTGCTGAATCCTTTGCAAAAAACAACATTGGTCCAAAAACAGACGATGCGGGCGAACTCGCAATCCAAGCTCGCGATTACCTCAGGGCTAAGTTCCAAAAAGCAGAGGTTGGAATTTCCGGAGTGAACTTCGCAATTTCGGAAACTGGGCGTTTGGTTATTGTTGAAAATGAGGGAAACAATCGCCTGAGCACGACGGCTCCACGCATCCACATTGCAGTGATGGGAATCGAAAAACTGCTGGCAAAGGAAACTGATTTACCCCTATTTCTAAGGCTACTCGCCGCCAGTAGCACCGGCCAACAGATCACGACCTACACGCATTTCATTTCCGGTCCTCGAAAACCAGATGAACTCGATGGACCGGAAGAGGTACATATTGTGCTTCTTGATAACGGTAGATCGAAAGTGCTTGACGGCCCATACAGAAGTATTTTGCGATGTATTCGTTGTGGGGCATGTCTGAATGTTTGCCCGGTTTACCGCGCGTCTTCCGGCCATGCGTACGAGCATGTGTATTCGGGCCCCATTGGGGCTGTTTTGGCTCCTGCTCTGGATGGAATTGAGGCGATGGGCGACCTGGCCGATGCCTCGACACTTTGCGGAGCTTGCGAAGAAGTCTGCCCAGTTGCGATCCCGATTCCAGACATGCTCCTTCGGCTGAGAATGGAAAGGCAAAGGTTGTTCGGTGAGCCTAAGTTTGACGGATTTCAAGCTGTTGCTTCCAATCCCATGGTTTGGCGAGCTGGCTTGAAAATGCTTCCGATGGCAGTTCATGTTCCAGTGGAATCGCAAAGAGGCTGGGCAGAAACTCATGAGCTTCCGAGCCGGGAGGGGAGGGACTTTCGGGGATGGTGGAAGGGGCGTAGTGAAGAGTGGGGAGTGGGGAGTGTGGAAAGTGAAGAGTGCAGAGTCGGTAGTGTGGAACTTGAGCAGCACTCAGCACTCCACACTCCACACTCGATTCCTTCTGCTCCCCACTCGCCTCTCAGCACTTTCGAACTTCGCTTCGCACAACTCGGTTGCGAGATCGTTGAGTTCGATGACCTTATTGAACTCTTGGACAAGGAATGGCTGATTGATGAGGACGCAAAGCCGCATTTGAAAATCGGTGCGATTAAGGAAACGGACGACATTTGGGCTGCTAGCGTGGGTGTGACTACATGCGTTGCACTGATAGCCGAAACGGGGAGCATTGTGGTTTCTGCGGTGCCGCATAACAACGCAGATGGCCGACAACCGACAACTGATAACCAACAACTGGCAATTGACAACCAACAACGGGCGTCCCGATCCCGAATGACCTCCCTCTCCCCCGAAATTCACGTCGTTCTCGCTTCACAGCGCCAAATCATTCCTTCCCTCGATGAAGCGATACCACTAATGCATGGCAGAACGAGCGTGATCATTTCCGGCCCAAGCCGAACAGCGGACATCGAGGGCATCTTAATCCATGGCGTCCACGGGCCGAAGAGGGTGCTTTTGGTTTGGGCTGATTAGACTTCGAAACTAACGCCTTGTGCAAGTTTCGGCTTCTCTCTCCCAAAAAACGTCGTACTCGTTTGCCTTCGCATGTACGCCTTCCACGAATCAGAGCCCGATTCGCGTCCACCGCCGGTTTCCTTTTCGCCGCCGAACGCACCTCCAATTTCAGCACCGCTAGTGCCGATGTTCACATTTGCAATTCCGCAATCGCTGTTCCGTTTGAAGTATTCGGCTTCGCGAATGTCGGTGGTCATGATGCTAGAACTCAGCCCTTGGGGAACTTCATTGTGAATCTCTATCGCTTCCTCTATAGAGTCATAAGGAATCACATATGTGAGCGGAGCAAAGGTCTCTTCAAAAACCGTTTCGCTTTGTTTTGACAGGCGAACTAATGCGGGATGGACATAGAAGCCGCCTGAATTCTCCAAAAGCCTTTGCCCCCCAACGATTTCAACTGCCTCGGGGCGAATTCGATCAATTGCAGCCTGCATTCCGTTGAAAGAAAGCTCGTCAATCAATGGACCAACTAGAGTTCCAGATTCCAATGGCGAGCCAACTTTGTTGGCCCCAATTTGCAGATATGCCGATTTCAGAGTTTCAAAGACTTTATCAATCACGCTTCGGTGCGCAATTACACGGCGAGTGCTCGTGCACCTCTGGCCAGCCGTGCCAACTGAACCAAATAGGATGGAAGGAATCGCAACTGAAAGATCGGCAGATGGCGTCACAATGATCGCGTTGTTTCCGCCCAACTCCAGGAGTGCACGCCCGAAACGAGCGGCGACTTTCGGCCCGACAATTCTCCCCATTCGGCAGGAGCCCGTCGCGCTGATCAGAGGAACTCTCGAGTCCGAAACCATCTGGTCGCCCCTATCGCCAAGCCCAATAATGACTTGCGAAAGTCCTTCGGGCCCTTCGGGAAAATCTTTGCAAACTTCATTAAATAGGGATTGGCAGGCAAGGGCTGTAAGAGGCGTTTTTTCGCTCGGTTTCCAGAGGCACGAATCGCCGCAAACCAGTGCCAAAGTGGCATTCCACGCCCAAACGGCAACCGGAAAGTTAAACGCCGAAACAATTCCTACGGGGCCTAAGGGCAGCCAGTTTTCCTGCATTACGTGGTTTGGCCGTTCGCTGGCGATCGTTAATCCGTAGAGCTGGCGCGAAAGTCCAACCGCGAAATCGCAGATGTCAATCATCTCTTGCACTTCGCCACGCCCTTCATCAAGAATCTTGCCGCATTCGAGAGTAACGAGCCGAGACAGAGCTTCCTTGTTTTGCCGAAGCTTGTCTCCAAAAAGCCGGACTAGCTCGCCTCGGCGAGGGGCCGGGACTTCTCTCCATGCTTTGAAGGCCACAACAGAGCGAGCAATCTTTGCCTCGGTTTCTTCCTTGGTATCGAATCGTAAGGTTGCCAGCAAAGAACCGTCTATCGGCGAATGCACGGGCAAATCGCTTCCTTCAAATTCGGAGAGCTTGGGAATGAGGGCGAGTTCTCGGTCGAGAGTCATGGTATAGGTGTACCCGGAATATGACCTATCCAACTCAGATTCAAGATTCTTCCTATGTTACACTGTATCTGAAATGAACATTTACGAAGCACTCTGGCAAGACGACGAACGCATGAGCGGTGCGGTTTGCTTTCGGGGGACTCGGGTACCTCTGTCCATCATGTTCGAATACCTTGCAGCGAACCGAATGGAGGAATTCTATTCGGGATATCCCAACGTAACACAAGAACAGGTTCAAACAGTCTTAAAGGAATCAAAACACCAAATTGAATCTAAGTTTCCACAAAGGAAGTCTGCTTGAGATTTGTCTTGGACAACTGCGTCAACAGGAACGCACTTGCATTCTTCGGGAGTTTTGAAGTCCAGCATTGCATTGATCTTGGATGGGATCAACTAAGCAATGGCGAGTTGCTTGCATCTGCCAGCGGCAACTTTGACGTCCTAGTTACTGTTGACAAAAACATGCAATTTCAAAGCAATCTTAAAGGACTTCAAATCTGTGTCACTGTTCTAGATGTTAAAGGCAACTTTCCAGATGAGTTACAAGCGGCGATCCAAAGATTGCTCGCGAATTTAGAGGTGCTAAAGGAAGGGGAATTTGTCGTTATTGAGCCCTAACCCAACACTTCTAAGTACTTCAATCCCGATCCCGTATTGAACAGAACGACTTGATCGGAGTCCTTCAGAAACCCACGTTCCGTCAGCTTTCTTGCGGCCGCCAAGGTCGCCCCGCCTTCAGGACAAGCAAACACTCCAGTCTTCGCCGCCATTTCCTTCGCTGCTGCAATCATTTCTTCGTCGGATACAGTGAGCGCGGTTCCGCAAGATTCCCGAATCAGGTCGAGCATGACAAAATCCGCAATCGCTTTGGGAACTCGCAAACCAGAAGCCTTGGTATGCGCGTTTTCGAATTCGACAGCGAACCGTTCGCCAGCTTCAAATGCCCGAACAATCGGTGCGCATCCTTCGGCTTGAACCGAGATCATTTTCGGGCGGTGAGATTCAATCCATCCCATCTGCTCCATTTCATCAAATGCCTTCCACATTCCCACGAGCCCGGTCCCGCCGCCGGTTGGATAAATGATAGCGTCGGGTAGCCGCCAATCCATCTGCTCCGCCAGTTCGTGTCCCATCGTCTTCTTGCCTTCCGCCCGGTAGGGCTCTTTGAGAGTGCTAAGGTCGAACCAAGGCGTTTCTCCCTGTTCAATTTGGCTACCAATAATCCTTCGGATTTCCGCTGCGCAATCGGTGATGAGCCCCGGCCAGAGCACGACATCGGCTCCATATATCCTGCACTCTTGTACGCAAGCTGAAGGCGTGTCGTCAGGCATGAAAACGTGGCAAGGCATTCCCGCTTTTGCAGCATAAGCGCTCAACGCCCCAGCAGCATTCCCCGCGCTTGGCACCGCAAGCTCATTCACTCCCAAATGCTTTACCATGGA
>JANNJE010000201.1:0-10131 GCA_031405735.1 Armatimonadota bacterium
CGAGGATAGCGCCGGCGTCAGCCGGCAGCTGTCACGGGAACGTGACTACTTCGTGTCGGCGTCGTCGGCGGCAAGAGAGGCTCTATGACCATTTCGAGGACTCCGAGATCGGGTTTGTTGACGGGAATGATATTGGCGGAGGGGAATTCCGAGTATTGTGCTTGGGTCCCAAAAAGGCTCCTCTTTTAGATGTAGTTCGAGATTTTGTCGAAAGGCAAAATTCGCGACCATTGTCAATTCGATAGGATGCTGAGTCAATACATACTGTATTCTAAACACAACATCCACCTCCCCCAAACTCCCCAAATTGGAGTACGATAAGGATACATATGGCACTACCTCCACATATTCCGCTTGCCGTTCGGATATTCCCTCACCTGGCTGAGTGCGCCAGCGAAGGCAAAAGAACGAACGTAGACCAGCTCAGTCAATTTGTAAACGGCGAAACCCGCCTTTTCAACAAATCGCTCGCTTGGATTCGAGACTACCTTTGCGTTGAGCACAATCTGCCGCTCATCACGGTCATCGTACAGAACAACGGCAAAGATACAACATCAAATAGCTTCGCGCCTGCGCAACTTACGGCCTTGAACAAAGAGCAGTACGACCAGCTTCGAACCGAAACTTTGGAAAAGGTATATGCGTATCCTCGCTGGATTCCGGTTTCTGAAGCTCTCAAGCGAATGTTCGAGTAGGGATTGTTCCGGGTTGGTGTTGGATTTGCCCGGCTTTGCATTAACAGTCGCAGATTCTTGTGAGTTCATTTCGTCAAATTCGGGGTAAACCTCTTCTTTACAAGAGGACAACTCATGGAACCAAACGGATATTCACCCGCCCCACCCCAAAAGAGCAACACAGCACTCTGGATCATTTTGGCAGTCTGTGCTGGAGGAATTTGCATTTGCGGACCTATCTTAGCTGCCGTACTTTTTCCAGTTTTTGCACAAGCTAAGCTCGCGGCTCAAAGGACTGCAACGATTTCCAATGCAAAGCAGCACGCGCTTGGTCTGATCATGTACGCATCGGATTGGGATGACAAATTGCCTCATGACAACTGGTGCGATTCGACAAGTCAGTACATTAAGTATGAAAACGCATTTGCCTCCAAGATTGTGCAAAAAGGTGACGAGAAACGCTACGACTTTGCATTGACAGCGACCTTGCTAGGCAAATCTATGAGAGATGTTGAAGATGTTCGAATCTCGATCATGACGTTTGAGTCTAAGAACAACGAGAAGAATCAGGTCGGTGGCCCTGAGCTATTGCCGATGCCCGGTCGGTATTCGATCTCCGGTGCCAACAGCAACGGTAGCTGCGCTTCATTTGTTGACGGCCATGTAAAATTCATTCGCGACGACCAATTTCCAGATGGGCTCGACGATAGGGGAATGTTTCGGGTTCGTCCGTGATACACAAACCCAGAAGATAAGTTGAGAGATATTGTCTTAAATTTGAACTCTAGACTTGCTGCCAATCAATCAAAAATCCAAAATCAAAAATGGGCTATGGCTTCACCAAATCGCTGTGCCTAAGCATTGCCGTCCAAACTGAAGTTTTCCCTTCATCCATTCGCGTCCATATCGGGGCAATGATTCCTTTGTGCGCCGAAATGTTATTGTAATCGCCAAAGAACGTTCCCGAAGTCGGCAAGAACGGCGATTCGCTGATCTTTCTTTCTGTAAATGAATTGCCGCCGTCCACTGAGTAGGCCACATACACGTCAGTCTTGTTGTCTTCGTGTGCTCGCCGGTCATAGTAAACAACGTACAAATTTCCGGTTGTCTGGTCTATCGCGAGCCAAGGAAGGAACTGTTGCTTTCCAGCTGCGTCCTTATTGACTCGTAACGGCTTCGACCAAGTATCGCCCTTGTCGGATGATTTGATCAAAAAGATGTCTGTGTCGTTTGCACCATTCCGCTGGTCTGCAAAGACAATGTACAGAGTGCCCTTGTTCTTTCCGGGGCTATTGTCCACCATCAATACAGGCATTCCGTTGCTTCGATTGATGCCCGGAATCGTCATTTCCCAGCCGCCGTATTGCCGTGCGATTGCTAAGTCGTGCTTGAGCCATGTCTTCCCTCCGTCTATGCTTCGGTCAAACCAAAGAATCCCTGCATTCGACCAGCTTACAAAGATGTTTCCGGTTGAGTCAATAGCAGGAACCGCGCCTTCGGTCGTGTTATCGCCATCAACGCAATCTCCGGAAATGTCGTTGATTTGAACTGCTTTAGACCAAGTTTCCGCCCCATCGAGCGATTGGCTGAACATGATGTTCGAGTGTTTCAACGGATCGCTAACGCCATATTTGTCAAATTGGGTCCAGGTGCAAACGAGGGTTGGCTTAGTAGGATGCGTTGCCGCCCATTGCTTGTCTTGATCTGCCGGGTGATTCTCGCCGATTGAAGCTCCCTTCGACCACGTCCTGCCTCCATCCAAAGATTTTTGGCAGACGATTCGGTCAATCCAACGTTCGCCTCCGCCATTTGATAGATGAAAGAAATAGAAGTTGCCTTTTGAATCGGATATAAGGGTCGGGTCACCGTGAACTCCGTAGGGCGAAGTAAGTTTCGTCTCTTCCCAGGTAGCACCCCAATCGCTTGTAAAGACTGCCTTATCAAGAATGACGCCGGCCACAACAACTTTTGGATTCGCCTGGCTGATCGCGATGCTAGGTTCGCACGGCGCCATTCCCCCTCCCGCAATTGGGGAAATCTTCATGTTTTTGAAGGATGCAGGCACCTGAATTTCTAGCGATGAAGGCAGGGTTGTGCTGATGAAAGCAAAAATGGACAATCCGAGCATGATTCGCAAAGCCTACCGCGATTGAGAGCGCAGCCACTATTCGAAAGTCATTGAATTATGTTAAGTTTTAACACTTTCTTAACTGTGTTAAGGTTGAATCCTATGGTGAATCGAACGCAGTTTCCTATCCTCGTCTGTTTTGGAATTGCATCATTGTTAACAATGGTGTCAACCGCGGCAATCGCACAATCCAATCAACCGAACACAAATCCTGTTTCGGCTTCTGTTGAACTATCAAATCTCAAATCGCGGGCAGCCGAGGTTGCTTCTGCGATTGGCCTGATCACGGCGAATTCGAAAGGCGACCTCAGCCAAGACGTTCTGGCACAGATTCAAAAATGCCTCGATGAACTTAAGAACATTCGAGCCCGTGTTGATATCATCGAAAAGTGGATTATATCGAACGGAAAGACGCCGCCAGCTCCACCAACCGCCGATCCAAAGGCTCCAAAATTCGGGCTGTATATTCAAACCCAATACCGCGACACAAACAAAGTCGGTGGAAGCAACGACGCCTTCTCGCTTCGCCGTGTTAGGCTTGGCGCGACCATGCCGATTGATCCAAAGCTCTCAATTCGCATGAGTGCGGAACTGGCTTCTGGAACGACGACGAACACCACATTGCTAAAAGACGCATGGGCGCGGATGGAACTGAGCAAGCCTAATGGCAAGGCGATCAACGACGTTCAGTTCGGACAAATGAATATGCCGCTTGGATTTGAACTAGAAAGGTCATCTGCGGATCGTGAATTCCCAGAATACACGGCCTATAACCGTACATTTTGGTCAGGCGAATCCGCTCGAGGCTTTAACTCGCATTTCGCCATAAATTCCACAACTCAGGCCCAAATCGGTGCATGGAACGCTCTCGCACAAGCAGACCCAGAGCAGAGCACTGTCGCTCCAGGCCCACAAAACCGTTTGGGAGTCTCAGCTGGAGTTCGACACTTTGCAAAGGATTTTCAGGTTGGAATTTCGGGTTTTGCCGGGGAAAGGCCATCCATCGCAACAACCTACGTTGATGGCGGAACGATCACGGTGAACCATCCGCGGGTGGATCGCGAATTCATTTACGCCGATTTGTATGTGCCCAGTTTGTTCCGAACTAAAGCGTTTCTAAGAGGAGAGGCGATGTGGGGGCAAGACCGAATTCCGCTTACGCCTGGGGCAAATCAGTCGGTGCAATCGCCTCGACTAGCAAACAAGGTGAATGGTGGCCAAGTTCAACTTGGATACCAATTAGATCCAAAAAACCAAGCAAACATCCGTTGGGATCAGTTCGACCCCAACACATCGTCAGCGAACGATGTGCAGACCACATGGGGATTTGCGTTCGCGCACTACCTTCATGCCAATGCACGGGTCACATTGGCGCATGAAATTACGACAGACAATGCCATATCAGTACAAAAGAAGTTTCATGCGACGACTTTGAGGGCGACGTTTAAGTTCTAGCTAGTTTGGGAGGGCGCAGGCTTGACCGCGCTATAGCTCGTTATTCGTTATTCGTTATTCGCGAATCGCGTGACCATAGTGTGGTCAAGCCCGCGCACTCCCAAAACCTAAACAACTTGAATCTTGCTTCGATACCGTACTGCCGCCTCGACCAAACCCGCGAACAGCGGATGCGGGCGGTTTGGCCTAGACTTGAACTCAGGATGCGCCTGAGTTGCAATAAAAAATGGATGGTTGGGGAGTTCAATCATTTCAACCAACCGATAATCTGGCGAAACACCTGAAATCACCATTCCGTTTTCTAGCAAAAGCTCTCGGTAATCGTTGTTGACTTCGTATCGGTGGCGATGTCGTTCATCTGCCCTTGAACTGCCATACAGCTTGTGAGCCAATGTTCCGGCGGAAATGTTGCACGGCCACGTTCCAAGCCTCATGGTTGCGCCTTTGTCAATGATGTTCTTTTGTTCCGGCAATATGTGAACGACTGGGAATCGCGGATTCGGCACGACTTCTTCTGTGTTTGCGCCTTCGAGGCCGCAAACATTTCGGGCAAACTCTATGACGGCCATTTGGAGTCCATAGCAAATTCCTAAGAAAGGCAAACCAGTTTCCCTGGCAAACTGAATCGCGCGAACTTTGCCTTCTACTCCTCGCTCGCCAAATCCGGGCGCGACGATCAAGGCGTCGTATCCAACCAAAAACTCTTCCGCGGGCTTGCCATTTTCAAGAGAATCGCTTTCAATCCAATCAACTTGAACCCTTGCGTCGTTGGGGATTCCGGCATGGATCAGCGACTCGTTGATAGACTTGTATGCGTCGCCATTGCTCGTGTATTTTCCGACTGCGGCGATACGGCAAATGTGCGATGGGCTTTTTAGAACTCGAACAATATTCTCCCATTCCGCGAGATTCTTATCATTCGAAACGAGCCCAAGTCGCTCGATAACAAAATCTCCAAGGCCCAATTCTTCATATTTCAGAGGGACTTCGTAAATGGTTTCCACGTTCAATGACTCGACAACAGCGCGGCTGGGAACGTCGCAGAAAAGCGAGATTTTCTCTTTTACATCTTCCGGGAGAGGGACTTCGGTTCGGCACACCAACACGTCGGGCGAAATGCCGATTTCTCGCAACTTGATGACCGAGTGCTGCGTCGGCTTGGTCTTAATTTCGTCCCACGGCCCAACGCTTGGAACCAATGTAACGTGGACGTAGAGCGTGTTTTCCGCCCCGACATCTTTTCGCATTTGGCGAATGGCCTCTAAAAACGGCAAGGACTCGATGTCGCCAACAGTTCCGCCAATTTCTGCGATCACGACGTCGGCTTCTTGCTCTTTGGCGATGTTGAAAAGCGATTCTTTGATTTTGTTGGTCACATGGGGGATGACTTGAACGGTTGCACCTAGGTAGTCGCCACGCCTTTCCGCTTCGATAACCGCTCGATAAACTTTTCCTGCTGTAACGGATGAGCCACCTGAGCAACTAACGTCCATAAACCGTTCGTAATGCCCTAAATCCAGGTCGGTTTCGGCGCCGTCGTCAGTCACAAAGACCTCGCCATGTTGGTACGGGTTCATTGTTCCGGCATCTACGTTGATGTACGGGTCGAGCTTCATCGGGGCGACGGTAAAGCCACGATTTCGGAGAATTCGGCCAAGGCTTGCGGTCGTGATGCCCTTTCCTATGGAACTGACCACGCCTCCGGTTACAAAAATGTACTTAGCCACGATTTCCTCCGACACCCCCAACGCAATACGACGCTACCGATTGGCAAAAAGCCGCTCGGCAAAGACCTTGGTGGGGTCTTAGGAAGTATACGGCATTTGGTGGGGAATTGTGCGATTTTCTTACGGGTTTTGGTTTTGGGAGTGCGCGGGCTTGACCGCGCACTCCCAAAACCTAAATTGGAAGCGTGGCTTGCCCAGTTTTGGTTGTAATCCCTGCCATTTCTCCGGTCTTGTGACTATTGGCAAAAGGATCACGCTCTACTTCAGCAGAAATCGGAATCGGGTAGTCACCATTAAAGCAAGCAAGGCAAAACTGATCGCTTGGCTTGCCAACCGCATTTACGGCTCCCAAAATGGAAAGATAGCCGAGAGATGAGGCGCCAATATGTTCCTTTATTTCGTCAATCGTCCACTTTGCCGCCGCTAGCTCGCTTTTGGTGCACATATCCACTCCATAAAAGCAAGGCCAAGCGATTGGGGGAGCGGTTATCCTAACATGCACTTCCTTTGCTCCAGCCGAAAACATGAGCTTCACGATTTGCCCGGTTGTCGTAGCGCGGACTATGGAGTCGTCAACCAAGATCACCCTCTTTCCCTGAATGTGCTCATCGAGCGGGGTTAATTTCATTCGCACGCCGGATTCTCGAAGCTTTTGGTCTGGTTGGATGAATGTGCGATGAATGTAGCGGCTCTTCACCATTCCTTCGCAATAGGGAATGCCGCTTTGGCGGGCATAGCCTATCGCTGCCGGGATTCCACTGTCTGGAACCGGAACCACGATATCTGCGTCCACAGCATGCTCAATCGCCAAGTTTTCACCCATGTGTTCGCGAGCAGTATAAAGCAGTGTGCCATACATTCTGGAATCGGGACGGGCAAAATAAATGAACTCGAAAAGGCACATTGCCTTTCGTTTGGGCTGAACCGCTTGTGCGAAACGCATCCCTCGTTCGTCGATGATCACCATTTCGCCAGGTTCTAACTCGCGGTCTGCGATAGCTCCAACTGGGCCAAACGCGCACGATTCGCTTGCGATCATCCAACCTTCGCCCAAAGAACCGACAATCAAGGGGCGAACGCCGTTTGGATCGCGAAATCCCAAGACCATTGTTGGAGTTACAACTGTGCAGCTATATGCCCCTTCAATCTTCTTCATCACGGCAGAAACTGCGTTTTCAGGTGAAAGAGTTTGTAAAAAATGGACAAGGAGCCTTGCGATGACTTCTGAATCACTTGTCGAATCAAAGGCTTCGCCATCCGCTTCCATTTCATCGCGAACTTGCTTTGCGTTGATCAAATTTCCGTTATGGGCAACGGCGATTTCGCCAACGATGCTCGAACAGAAAATCGGCTGCGCATTCAGCCTGTTGGAACTCCCTGTTGTTGAATATCGCGTGTGGCCAACCGCCATGTGGCCGGGCATTTCAGCGAGAATGGGTTCCGTGAAGACTTGGCTTACCAGCCCCATGTCTTTGTACATGTGGACCTTCTCGCCGTCTGATACGGCGATGCCGCAAGATTCTTGTCCGCGATGCTGGAGCGCGAAAAGTCCGAAAAAGGCGAGGCGGGCGGCCGATTGCTCTGGCGAATAGATGCCAAGGACTCCGCATTCTTCCTTTAAGCGATCATCTCGTTCGGCCAGTTTCAAGTTCACAGTATACCGACGGATTCCTTTCATTACGGGTATTTGAAGGGAATCATTGAACCCATATCGAAGTATTCTGTTTCGTGGGCTCAGAACGTATGTAAACTTTTGTGATGACCGACGTAGTCGGGAGCGTAGCCATGTGGGAGCGCAATCGCGCTGCTGCCTCGGAAGCTATCGCCCTCTTGGAGAAGATTACAGAATCCATTACTCATAAATATCGAGGAGTTGTTCACAAAAAACGTGGGGAAGGCGACAGTTTTTTCTTAACCTTTGAAAGTCCGTCCGATGCCATCCATTTTGCTGCAGATTGGAACACGAAATTGCAAAATGAACTATGGCCGACTGTAGATGAAGTCGTATGCCGAATTGCGATTCGAACCGGGATTGCCGAATCTCGTGAAGGCGATTATTACGGCGTTCCAATCAATCGGTGTGCGAGAATGAGGTCGCTTGCAGGGCGTAAACAGATCGTAATTTGTTCGGCAACTTGCGATCTGGTTCGTGAGAACCTTCCAGCAGGCACATCATTGGAACCTGGCGGCGAAATTCAGCTTCGAGATGTTGAGCAAGCAGAACGGCTCTATTTATTACGCATTGAAGGAGTCGAATGCGATGCCAAACTCCTTTTTGGCGGAACGCAGCAAAACCACAACATGCCGCCGAGGCTCACCAGTTTTGTCGGGCGAGAATCGGAACGAGAGAGAATTGAATCCGCATTGCGATTCCACAGGCTCATCACATTGCTTGGGCCGGGAGGAAGCGGGAAGACACGTTTGAGCGAGGAGATTGCCGAGAGTTTTTCGGAGGAGATGACAGACGGCGCATGGTTTGTTCCGCTAGCGGAATGCAGAACTCAATCCGATATTGAGCAGGCGATTTTTCGTTCTATTCGAGGACCACTTCAGGTTTCTGATCCAGATTTAGATTCGATAATAACGGCGCTTGAACGGAAACACACCCTACTTGTCATTGATAATTGCGAACACCTTGTGAAGCTAGCATCGAAGACCGTTCACAGGCTGCTTTCGGATTGCCCTCGCATTCGGATACTTGCAACTAGCCGTTCGCCCCTTGGCCCAATGGAAGAGAAAGTTCTTCCGGTAGGACCATTTGAATTGCCGAAAGATTCCAGCGGCCTGAATTTGGATGAACTGAAACAGAACCCGGCGGTTCAGCTCTTCATAGAGCGGGCCAGTTCCAAAGACGCCTCGCTCGAATTGACGGACGCCAATGCCAATTCTATTTCACGGATATGCCAACGGCTTGACGGAATCGCATTAGCTATTGAGCAGGCTGCCTCTCATGCCGGAAGGCTGTCTGTCGAACAGATCGCAGACCGCCTTGATAAGAGTTTTTCACTGCTGAAAAGTGCTCCTGATTCGGTTGATCCGCGCCATGAAACGATGATTGCCACGATTGATTGGAGCGTGGAACTTCAGTCAGATTCTGCCCGGAAACTTTTTTTCAGCCTAGCGAATATGGTTGGTTCTTGGCCCTTTGAAGGCGCACTCGCTATTGGTGCTGTCGTTGGAATGGATGAGGAATCCTCGATTGAAGTTCACGGCGAACTGATAGATAGCTCACTAGTTCAGCGATTCGAAACTCTAGATGCTGGTATTCGGTACCGGCTATTGGAAACAGTTCGCGAGTTTGCACTTTCAAAATCGCCTATTTTGAGTTCGGTTCAACAGGCTCATTTGAATTGGTGTTTGACCATCGCAAAGCGTGCCGATCAAGAGCTTTTGGGCCCGAATCAGGCTTCGTGGTTAAGAAGGCTGGAATGGGAAAGTGGGAATTTGAAGCAGGCTCTCGAATTTGCATTTGCCAATGATGCAGATGATTTGGTTCATTTGACCGAATCGTTGAAGCGTTACTGGGTTCGGTCGGGGCTTTATAGCGAAGGGGCGATGTGGTTAGAAAGGGCACTTTCCATTGGTGCATCGGCTGAGCCAAGGCTGAGGGCTTCGATGCTAAATGCGCTTGGGGCGTGTCGGTGGAGATTGGGAGAGAATGATGTTGCCGAGGAGTGCTATCGGGAGAGTTTGGCGATTTATGAGGCGATTGGAGATCACCCACAGATGGGTGCACTCTGTACCAACTTGGCAATTTGCGCTACCGACAGGGAGGATTTTGAGGGTGCCCATCAACTCTATCATCGGAGTTGTGAGGAGTTTGAGAAGGCAAATGACAGCAGGGGTTTGGGGAGCGCCATGATGAATTTGGGATTCCTATGTCTTAAGACCCACGACAATGAAACCGCCATTGTCAATCTCGTTAAAGCAGAGCACTACTTGCGAGATGCAGGACACTGGCAAGATGCAGAATACGCTAACGCGAGTATTGCCTGGATCGAATTAGATAATGCGAATCCTAAGCTGTTTATAGATCGTATGCTTTCAGCCATCAATTCGGCAATCGAAATGCATGACTCCTCATTGCTTCAAGCTATTGCATTAGAAGCGGCAACGCGAGCCTTTTGTTCTGATTCAGAGAATGGAG
>JANNJE010000202.1:0-3117 GCA_031405735.1 Armatimonadota bacterium
CAAATTGGTGAAAAGCAAGTGCGCCCAGAACCACAAACAGCCAGGCGGCAAGAGACTTCATGGCACCGACTCCAACTGATGAAGCAGCCACAACAATGAGTCCAAAGACACCGATTGGCGCGAATTTCATAGCGAATTCGATGACTTTGAGCGACGTTGCGAAAATGCCTTCGAGGAACTGTTTGACGGGCTGCGCCTTTTCAGCGGCGATGCTCGTTAATGCCAAGCCAAAGAACAACGAAAAGAACATGAACGGCAGGTACTCGCCTTCGGCAGCGTCCTTGACTGGGTTCTTTGAAGCGACCGCCGTCACGGTCTGAGCAAACGTCTTGCTGTCCTTTGCCTTCGCCTCGAATTCTGCAGTCTTAGCTGGATTGCCGTACTCTTGCACAATGGCTGAACGCTCTTCCAATGTCACATGGCCGCCGGGCTTGAAGGTGTTCACTGCCAACAAACCGATTCCAACTGCAATGCCGCTTAGCAAAATAGTGAGTCCCAGCGAATACAGGCCAACTTTGCCGACCTTTTTCGCATGGCCGATTTCGGATACACCCAACACCAATGCAGAAAACAAGAGCGGAACAACAATCATGAAGATGAGGTTCAAGAAAACATCGCCCGCTGGTTTTGCAAGATTGTCGAGGAAGAAAACTACAGATTCATTCTTTTGATTGCCAGAAATCTGGATGACTGCTCCAGTCAGTGCGCCAAGCGCAAGTGCGATGAGAATCTTCAAGTGCTGTGGCATAGATTTGCGAGGTTCGCTCATGCGGTAAAGAGTTCGGCGCACATCCCTGAGATTCCTGCTGGTGAAGTGGGATAAATGGAAAGTGTCGTGTGGCCGAATTGATTCGGCGGACTAAGGAGCGGAATGAACTCCGCGCTCCATCGACAACCAACAACCAGCAACTAACAACCAACAACTACCACCAGCCATAATCCCCCTAACTGTGCCTTTCAAAAACTTCAGCATGTGGCGAAAGCGGCTTCCCCACTGGCGAGCCGATGACGTAACGTATTACGTGACCTTCCGCCATCGGCGGCCGCTGGAAAGTGCGGAGAGAGACGTGCTTTTTCGCTCACTCCTTAAGTCACATGGCTTAAAATTGGAGTACGCCATCTTGGCGGTACTGCCTGAAACGACAGAATTGATCTTTTCGGTATGCAGCTCCTACAAGGGTCAGGAAATAGAGTTCTCAAAGTTCATCGAGGCAACTAAGCGCAAATCGGGAAAGAAGATTATTGAAAACACCGGCGAGCGTTTTTCTCCATTTTGGGAAGAGAGCTTTGACCGAATCATACGCGACGAGCAAGAAATGCAAGAACGGTTTGGTGCAATTCTAGAATCCCCTGTCAATCTGGAACTTTGTGAAGACCCAGATGAGTACGATCAACTTTTCGTACCTGGGCAAACCTAATCGTTCGCGGCTATTCATGTCCCAACATCGTCCCTAAACTAGTTCATTGGAATTTGGATCTATTCGTGCATTTTATGCCTTATGCTATGGCAGTTCAACTATTGTTGTCGCCGTTGCGGTTTGGCTTGCAGCAAACCCAAAATCTACAGTAAATGCTCCCCTGTTGCTCTTCATCCTTGCCGCGCTGCTGCTGGTCATCGGTGTATTGGCTCACCAACATTTTCACACGCAGAACCTCGCGCTTGAAGCTGAAACGGAACGAGAGAAGGAACTTGAATTGCGACTGGATGAGCAACGAGAAGCCATTGACACCCTCGCCGACGGCCTCGACGTTGGCATTCTGATCTGTTCGCCGAAAGCTGAGGTTCTGTATGCCAACAAATCTGCCGAGTTAATTTTTCGTGTCGAAAATCCAATCGGTAAAACGATTCTAGCTACTACAATTTCGTATGACTTGGAGCAACTTGTTTTGCAAGCAGCAAAAAATGACGATAGGTGCTCGCTTGAGTGTACGATCACGTATCCTGAAGAACGGTATGTTGTTGCCGAGGCATGGCCTGACTCGCTTGGTAATCGAGTCTTTCTTTCCATCTACGACTTCACATCTCTACGCAGATTGGAACGAATTCGCCAGGACTTTGTAGCAAACGTATCACATGAAATTCGCACACCGCTTGCAACGATTCGTGCAATGACCGAAACCCTGCTGGACGACGGAAACGACAAGGAACGCCAAACTCGGTATTACAACAACATCATTGACGAAGTTGATCGCCTTTCGCTTATCACCCAAGATCTTTTGATTCTCAGTGCAGCTGAATCCAATCCAGTGCGGAGGCAAGATTGTGACTTGACCGAAGTCGTTCGCTCAGTTGCTAGCCAACTTAGCTATAAGGCAAATGCAAAGAATTTGAAACTTGAATTCCTTTCGCCTGAACGTACTGCATTCAATGGAAATCACACACAGATGGTTCAAGTAGTCATCAACTTAGTTGAAAACGCCATCAATTACACGCTTGAAGGGTCGGTGAAGATTGAACTGAAAGATGAAAAGGATCGAGTTCGGATAATTGTTAGCGATACGGGAATGGGAATTCCTAGTGACCAAGTTGGACGAATATTTGAACGGTTTTACCGAGTTGACAGAGCTCGGTCAAGAGCAACCGGCGGCACGGGTCTCGGACTGAGCATCGTAAAGCATATCGTCGAGGCACATGGCGGAACGGTTTCGGTCGAGAGCACACTCGGCAAAGGCACAACCTTTGAAGTTGCCCTTCCCAAATTTGAAACCAGTGAGTCCGGTTTGCTTTCGGAATGACTTCCAGGAAAGTTGCCGCGTATACTTGTTGAGCCATGCTATCCACCCATTCAAGAGGTTCTGTTACCTATGTTACGCTGCAAAGGCCAGAAGTCAGAAATGCATTCAATGATGAGCTAATCGCTCGCCTGACCGACTGCTTTTCAAACCCTGTATTAGGAACTCGAGCGATCGTAATTTCAGGAGAAGGCCCGACGTTTTGTGCTGGCGGCGATTTGGAATGGATGAAGAGGGCCGCAAACTACACGTCGGAAGAAAATTTTGAGGATGCAATGCGACTTGGAAAACTATTCCAATCAATAGCGAATTGTCCGATACCGGTAATAGCAAAGGTGCATGGAGCGGCATTTGGTGGTGGTGCTGGAATCGTGGCTGCATGTG
>JANNJE010000203.1:0-9941 GCA_031405735.1 Armatimonadota bacterium
TCCGGCGGCTCTTCCATGAACATCCTTCCGCCTCCTGCTCCACAGCAAAGCGTCTTTCTTCCAAAGTGTGCAGGTTCGGGCTGATTTTGCATTCCGATAGCAGGATATTCACTGTCGTTAAGGCTAGATGATTCTCCTAACAGTGATCGGGGAGCATCGGACTCATTGTTCACCCTTGCCAAATAACACGGATCGTGCAAGACCGTTGAACCCGGAAGGAGTTTGGCACCCTTAATTTTGCCTTCAGAGATCAGCTTCTGCAGGAATTGCGTGTGATGCCAAACCTCCGGGCGAAAATCGAATTGATGGTATTCGTTTTTGAGTGTGTTGAGGCAATGTGGGCAGGCGGTAAGCACCTTCTTCACACCATAAGCCTTCATGACTTCAGCCATGTTTGCCGCCTTTTCTTGGAAGAGAAACTCGTCTCCAACGCGGCGTGCTGGGTCGCCCGTGCAAGCTTCTTCGCTGCCCAAACAGGCAAACGAGACGCCAGCCTTCTTCAGCAAACTAGCAAATGCTCTTGTAGCGCGAACCGCTGCAGGATCGGTCGCACCAGCACATCCAACCCAAAAGAGGTACTCAAACGGTTCACCACTGCTACATAGCGGAATATCGAGATCGCGCATCCAGTCCTCACGGCTTGAACTCGGCTGCCCCCAGGCGTGCCCCGTAGACCCAAGCTGTCGGAGCATTACCGCCGCAGTTCCCGATAGCTTGCCTTCCGCGACTAGATTTCTTCGAACATCAACGATCAAATCTACATGGCGAATGAGAACGGGACATGCCTCGACACAGGCATTGCACGTCGTGCAAGCCCATAGCGCTTCTTCAGTAACGGCTTCTGCAACGCTCGACTCTTTTCCCATAACTCCTCGGATGCTCTGCACGACGAGTTTCGGATTCAGAATCTTTCCGGCGTTGTTTGCCGGGCAAACGTCCGTGCATCTTCCACATTCCATGCAGGCATCGAGAGACATCAGGTGCCAGCGCGAGTAGTCCTTTGCCAGCCCTACGCCAATCTGCCCTGTCTTCTCAACTTCCTCAATGGATATCGTTTTCAATTCGCCCCATGGATGGCTCGATTCGTGCCCGTAAGAAGTCAGCATGGCCATCACGATATGCCTTAGTCGCATCCTGGGGATGACGGCAAAGAACAATGCAACCCAAGCCATGTGGAACCACCAGATGAACTTGTAGGTTTCGGGCTCAATCGCCCCAAGCGGCTTCGCAAGCGCAAATCCAACCCATGACCAATTGTCCCAAGGTTGTGGCTGATTCGCGATTCTGCCAGCTTCCAAAATGAATCCAGTTATGGCAAGTGTCAATAGAAGCGCAAGTGCCCACCAATCGCTCGATTCGTTCGCAATGTTCTTGGGCCGAAACCAGATTCGCCTTCCAAGTGCCCACGAACATCCCACAACAAACAGCAAGCCAAAACTGTCAAAAACTGCTTCGTACCATAGGTAAAACGTGCCCTGATGGAATTTGAAAGGACCATAAGAATTGATCGCCAGAATCGTCGTCGCAACAAAGAGCGCGGCAAATCCATAGAAAATCGCCATGTGCATCGGCGCGCCAGATTTTCTTCGACTGGTCTTGACCTTCCGTTGAGCGACAACGTATTTCCACCAAGCTCCAAGTCCAGCAGGCTTCCAATCAATTGGCTTTCCCGACATCCAAATTCGGCTTCTTTGCCAGATTTGCCATGCCATATAGCCAATGGAAGAAAAAATCAGAACGTAAAAAATGATCTTTTCTGGAAACGAGATATGCAGAAACTCTTGTCGAGTTGGCGTCACAGCTTCTGATTTTCCCTGAAATCGGTTTAGTTTGCTCTAGGCTCAAACATTCCGCAGAGTCTATGCTTCAAAAATGAAGGCCGAAGGCATTAGAAGCTGATTAGAATACTTGAGAATCGGTGCCACTTGAAGACTCATTTTTCGAGCCAAGAGCCAATCTAGGAATATTGAATGTTCTCGCGCGTCTATGGCCAATTCGCCAGATCCAACTCCTCGGAAACTAAAGATCGCCCAGCTTCGCTCTTCGATCGCCCTTTCAGCAAAGGATTCAAGCTCTCGTGAAGAAACCCCAAAGGCATCGAAAGACTTTAGCTCGGTTACATTGAATTCGGTTTGCGAATTTGTGCCGGGCATCACGGTTTTTGCGACTCGAAACAGCTTTTGGACAACCGAATTATACGTCGCAGGAACCTGATTGTATGGCGAGTGGACGCATCCACATTCTGCCCCTGGATAAGCGAAAGCAAAGTCCGTTTGATAAGGAAAAATCTCGGTTAGCAATTTGCGGCTCATCCGTAAGTCTTCCTCGACCATGTCCAGCGTCCAGTTAGAAAGATTTCCTCTCTCGTCGGTGAATCCATCTAACGAGTGGCTTCCAATTTCAAATCCTTGAGATTGAGCCGCCGCCCATGCTTGTGGATTTTCTAGCAATTGAAGTGAAGGAAGAAAAAATGTTGCGTTCAAGTCACGCTCTGCCAAGGCTGGAATTACGGTTTCAACATGAGAAGGATCGCCGCCATCGTACGTAAGCGAAATCGCCCCCGTCCGCGTCGAGGCGCGTTGAACTTCGTGTCTATCCTCGGCCATTATTGGCTTCATTATATGTCTTATGCCGCAAATGTGCCTAGTAATCACACGGGGGAAGGGATTTTTTGATAAAGTTGTTTAGGGAGTGTGGGAGTGCGCGGGCTCGACCGCGCTTTCTGAACAATACAAATTTACTGTTGAACCTGAATCGTTTTGGAATGCTTTGAAAAAGCGCGGTCGAGCCCGCGCACTCCCAAAACTACCTTCCCCTTGAATTCCCCCATAGCTCAACATGCAATCTGGGCGAAAGACGCCAACCTCGCTGTAAACAAATCGGGGCAAGCAATCGTTGCCGACGAACTTGGATTTCGTGGTCAATTCCCTCTGCCATAAGCAAGATTCGATTCTTATCAACTCTAGGAAGCTTGCCGAACAATGAATCAATCTCATCAAAATCACTTCCAATTTCTGGATTCACCACGAACTTAAGCTGAAATTTGTAGCTTTCGATTAGCTTGCTTAAAACTTGAAAATTGAGCCTTGTCGCATCATGCCTTTCTGCCCAACCTATGCCAGCAGATTCATCGGGAGTCGAATTCGACAGTTTCGGACTGATTGACATCAAGTCACATGACAATTCGCGAAAAATAGTTCCTGCAGTTTCAATCGTGATTCGGTGTCCGTTTGCTTTGAGTTTGTCGCAAAGTTCTGCTATCGGCTCAAAAAGCATCGGCTCCCCGCCGGTCAGCACTACATCTTTGATTTTTGCACTTTGAACTTGCTCGACAATTTGATTGACTTCTAGCATTGGCCCTTCCGGGTTCCAACTAGCGTATTTTGTGTCGCACCAAGAGCACCTAAGGTTGCATCCGCTCACCCGCACGAAAGTTGACGGAACGCCAACCCAAATGCCCTCGCCTTGAATGCTCGAAAATATTTCCGCGATCCGCAATTTGCTCATTTATGAAAGTGTCTCACACTTAGCCCCTCCCTTATTTCGACGAAGGAGAAATGAGGGAGGGGTTGCAAAGCCCCCTCCTTTTTGTGAGGAACGAGCAAAGAGGAGGGGGCTGGGGGTGGAGTCAAGCTCGCTTCCTACAATGTCAAAGCAGGATCTTCGATTCCTACCTCGTCAAATGCTCTCGAACGCAATTGGCACGAATCACACCTTCCGCACGCCTTCCCCTCAAAAGGATCGTAGCAAGAATGCGTCATTCCGTAATCTACGCCAAGTTCAAGCCCTTTGCGGATGGTCTCGGCCTTAGACATATGGACCAGAGGAGCGTGGATTGTAATCTCTGCCCTTTCAACCCCGGCTTTGGTTCCAAGTCTCGCCATCTCTTGGAACGCATTCAAAAACTCTGGGCGACAGTCGGGGTAGCCGCTGTAATCCACCGCGCTGACACCAAGAAAAATGTCTGCGGCACCTATGACTTCGGCATATGCCAATGCTAAGGAGAGGAAAACTGTGTTCCGAGCCGGGACATAAGTAATTGGAATCCCAGAGTCCATTTCGTTTGTTTCGCGGTCTTTCGGAACCTCAATGTTATCCGTCAGAGCCGACCCGCCAAATTGATCTAGTGGAATCGCAATGATTCGATGCTCTTTGGCTTTCATTGCATCTGCTATTCGCCGCGATGCTTCGATCTCAATGCCATGTCTTTGTCCGTATGCAATTGTCAGCGCAAATACTTCAAAGCCTTCGCTTTTTGCAATTGCGAGAACAGTAGTTGAATCAAGCCCTCCGCTTAGAAGGACGACGACGGCGCGTGGCATGGAGCTATTATGGAGCGTTGGCAAGTGGTCTGCAAGTTGTTGGCAGGTGGTTTGCAGGTTGATTGCAGATCGAGTCCCAGACGCAAACATCAAGAAAACTACATGCTAACAACTTGCCAACTACCTGATAACCACCTGCCGACGAAGCCTTTTAAGCACTTTTCTTCGCTTCTCTCGGATAGTCGCCGGCAAGGATCCGTTCAAATTCGCCGCTCAACACCCATCTTTCCAGCATTTGAGTTCGGTGAACAGGCATAGGATGCGTGTAAGTCGCGCTCATCAAAGTAAAGATCAGAATCTTGCCAACCGCGTCCCAACCCGTCATGTCCTGATACGCCCGAGCCTGATCCATGAAGGCATCGCGGCTCATTTCGTGCGAAAGTCGGTTCGGCCCGGCTGTCAAAGCTAAGTTGGCATCGATCGAAAGGTCAAGCGACTGCGAAACTAAAAGGCCAGAACGGTCAGCTGTTATCTCAGCTTGGCGCATCCACTCGTAAAATGCCAACATCAGCCCGATGCTCGCCACATCGCCAAGCCCAAATGTACGCCTACCGATCATTTCAAGAAGCGGCAATAGTACTCTCGCGACTGAGAAATACAAAATATGCCCCGCCTTGATGTGCCCAAGTTCATGACCGATCAAGTGGTAAAGCTGCTCGTCGTTGAGCGTGTCAATCATCGAGGAGCGCAAGGTGATATAGTTGCGCTCGACACCACCTGCAAATGCATTAGGAAAAGGATTGCTCGTTACATAAAGCTCAGGCTCGGGCATGTCGAGCACGTCGCACGATTCGCGCAAAATGTTGTAAAGAGTCTTGTACTGGTTCGGCCCGCATCTCACCGACATAGACATGTTGTAGCAATACATCCACCTGTCGAACCCAAATTCATGGAATTTTCCTACGATTTGGGGAAGAAGCGGAATCCTTTGAAGCGCATTAAGCGCCGCCTTGTCTCCTTCTGAAACGAATGCGTCCGACGAGATTCCGGCGAGTATTTTGCGCTTTTTTGTAGCCATTTTCCATTCGTACGTGCTCAATAGGCGAATGGTTGCGTGACTTCTTTTGTTGAACTTCTGTTCAAGTGGTACGTTTCAGTACTTAGGTGCCTAAATGACCAACACGCTGAAACTCGTTCTGATCTGTTTCCCTCTGGCTGCGCTCGCACAATCGCCTCAACCGACTCAATCCACAGGCTTGAAGCCGTTATGCGATATGACGGCAAGCGACAAGTACAAAAGCGAAGAAGGCGGGCTCTATGGCAAAGGGCAAAATTCACCGCCAGAACTACACCGACAAGCCGCAATTGCGGAACTGGCAAAGATTCAGCTTTTGAATTCGGACGGAAAGCCGGCGAGAGATGGCAGAGTGGTTTTTGTTTCGATAAGCATGTCCAATGCAACTCAGGAATTCTCTTTCTTTAAGCGGATTGCAGACGAAGATTCGGCAAAATCGGCTTCACTCACGATCGTGGATTGCGCCCAGGGAGGGCAAGCCATGGCGGAATGGGTTGATCCCAATGCGAATCCTTGGAGAGAGGCTGAGCGAAGAATTTCTAAAGCCGGAGTTTCCCTAAACCAGGTTCAAATCGCATGGATAAAGCTTGCCAACAAGGGTCCACGAGGTGACCTGCAAGTTCATGGACGAAAACTAGAGCAAGACACCCTCGCTGTTATTCAAAATGCAAAAGCAAAATTTCCGAACCTAAAGATCGCCTATCTGTCTAGCCGCATCTACGGAGGCTATGCAAAGTCTGCGCTCAATCCAGAGCCTTACGCGTACGAATCGGCATTTGCAGTCCGATGGCTCATACAAGATCAAACTGTTGGTAGTGCGGCGCTGAATTTTGATTCAAAGAAGGGAACCGTGAAAGCGCCATTGTTACTGTGGGGGCCGTACCTCTGGGCGGATGGCACATCACCGCGGAAAAGCGATGGATTGGTGTGGAAACCCGAAGACCTAGGCCCAGATGGAACACATCCTTCGATTTCGGGACGAGCGAAGGTCGCCGACTTGTTGCTGAAGTTCTTCAAAACCAATGAGGTGGCGAAGGGTTGGTTTGTGCGGAAGTAGGTGGGAGCGGAGCTGTTGGTTATTGGTTGTCAGTTATTGGTTTCGGCAACCGCAAACAACCAATAACCAATCTACCGAATACTCACAATCGAATAGCCTTCGCCCCAGCGTTCTTTGATCCAATCGGCGGGCAGGTAACTACCCTCCCAAAAAGCCTGGCTGCCTCTGTCCATGCCTCGCGCCATGCCGATTACCCACCTCTTTTCTTTCTCGATGTAACCAACAGCGGCGACCGAATATCTATCATCCCAAGCACTTCGAATGTCGCGTGTTGGAACCGAGGATTCAACAAAGACCTTCTGAGAAACGGAACTGGTTCCAAATCGGGTTACAACATGGAGGACGTAATCCTTGTCTGAATCCACGTCGGTGAGAACAAATCCTTTTTCGGCAAAGCCCTTTACATAGTCTTCGTCAAATTTTGAGCCGACGCGATAGGCTTGCTGAGCGATTTTCTTTGACTTCGACATCACCACAATCCAGTCGCCTTTCGAACGGGCGACGCTTGTGATCGAAAGCTTCTTTTTCCAATTGTCGGAAACCCATTCTCGTGGGAATTTTGAACTCACTGTGTAGGTTTGATCGCTTAGCTCGCTGCCTTCCGAAAGCACGAACATCCAGCCTTTGTCTCCCTTGCCAACTTGGTCAATGTAGTAGCCTCGATACCGGCTCATCCAGTCAATATTTTCTGAAGTTTTGCCAGAAACCTGCACTAACCTCTGGTTCTTTTTCTCCTTTGTAGCGACTACGAACCATCGTCCTGAATCCGGCGTTGCTGTCGAACCAGAACTCGAATTTGAACCCGAATTCGATCCAGATGACCCCGACGATCCGGAGCCGGACGACGCGCTTCCGCTGATTGATTTGGGATCAATCGCATCAATCATCAGGCAAAACTTGAGTCCCTCGGTGTCTTTCAATCCAAAATTGACAATTGCGACTAATTTGCCGTCATGGGTGAAAACCGGCCCGCCGCTGTTTCCGGGATTGATAGCAGCATCAGTCTGAATATGGTTGTCTCGGAGCGCACTGACAATCCCTTGGCTTACACTAAATTTAAGACCCTTGGGGCTGCCGATCACGAACAGGCCCTGCCCAAGGTCTAGGCTTTTGGCCCTGCCTGATGTTGCGGGTTTGAACCTAGAACCGCGAATTTGCAAAATGGCGTAGTCTTTGGCAGAATCTTTCATCACGACTTCGACCGAATATCGCTTTCCATCACTGAAAGTGGCTTCGAGCGATTTAGATTTGTCGACTACATGAGCGGCTGTAAGTGCCAAGCCATCCTCTCGCAATACAACGCCCGAGCCAATTGCTTTGCCTTTGGATGTCTTTGCTTCCAAGTGAAAGACCGATGGCATAACCGCAGCGACGGGCTTTGCGAGGTCTTGGTGTAGGACAGGATTCATCCTGTCAGCCGAATGTAGTACGGGAATCATCCAGTCATTCGCCGTCGCAGAAATGGCGGTAAGCCATATTGCCAGCAGTCCGAAAGTGGAAAAAGCTCGATTTCGTGATTTCATAGTTGCTCCCAAGTTTAATCTAGCATACGCCTAAAAGTTGAAATGGTCAAGGGGAACGAAGCAGAATCTTGTTCGGAATTCTGCTTTGACAAATGGAAAAGCGAAGAACTTAACTCACCCTAGTAGGCAAAACCCGAATCCTTCGATGTGGCTCGTCGCCGACCGCCTCGCTTGCCAGCCTTCTTGATTCAATCAAGTGATGCTGAACCTTGCGAATTGGCGCCGATTGGGGAGACAACTCGACCGCCTTGCCCGTCTGCAAAACTTGGTCAATGGCTTTCTGGCATTCTTCCAGCGACTCCGCCTCGTCGGCATGGGTCTCGCCTGATTGCTTTAGTAGATCATCCAATGCTTGGGCGATTTGACCGTATGTATTGGACTTGATCACGACAGTCGGAATTGGCCTTCCCGAAAGATCGCGCAGCTTCTTCGGCTTGCTTTGGAATGTCGTGCGAATCGCCAGGATCACGTCGGCATGAGTAATTTCATTCACGACGTAAATCGGCAACTTTTTGTCGCGAATGGCTCGCTCTAAACGAGTCCGCGCGATTCCGTAAGGGTACAGCTTCAACATTCCCGTTACGCCATTCGGTGTGGAAACTGGAGGCTCCGTAGGCTCGGGATTTCGAGACAATGCCGGATACCGTCTGTTGAATCCTGGCTCGTTTACTTCAGTGGATTCTTCTGTTTGAACCACTTCCACTTTGCCATCCAGCCGAGTTCGAATCTCAGGGCGAGGCTGAATCCCGCGTAGGAAAACGTCAACCGTCTTCATGACGTCACGATGAACTGCCAGCCGGTCAAAATCAATCAGCTCGATCAGCACATCAAAAGTGGGAGGGGCTTTTCGCTCCAAAACAGTCTTTTGCGTCCCTCGCCTTCTAGCTTCATCGTCTGAAAGCGTAACGGCCTGGATTCCTCCTATGAGGTCTGCCAGCGACGGATTCAACATCAAATTCTCAAGGGTTTGGCCGTGAGCGGTCCCGATAAGTTGAACGCCGCGCTCGGCAATCGTTCGAGCGGCTAGAGCCTCTGCCTCGTTGCCGATTTCATCAATCACGATAACCTCTGGCATGTGGTTTTCGACAGCTTCGATCATCACTTGATGCTGCTCGCTAGGCTGGCGAACCTGCATTCGGCGCGCTCCGCCGATGCCAGGATGAGGTACATCGCCATCACCTGCGATTTCGTTGGAAGTGTCCACGATAATGACCCGCTTTCCTACTTCATCGGCAAGAACTCTTGCTACTTCGCGTAGCTTTGTCGTCTTTCCAACACCCGGACGGCCCAAAATGAGAATCGACTTTCCGGAGCGAACAATGTCATCAATGATGTCAATTGTGCCTTCTAGGGCGCGGCCAACTCGACATGTAAGTCCGACAACCTTCCCGTGGCGGTTTCTAATGCATGAAATCCTGTGCAAAGTCCGCTCAATACCAGCACGATTATCGAACCCAAATTCGCTAATCTGCTTGATGACCGCTTCGAGGTCATGCTCGGTGACAATCACATCGTCATACCTTTCCACGCGGTTGCGGTAACGCACCTCGGCGGGTCGGCCATAATCGAGAACAATCTCGATTAGCCGGTCAATTTCGGCAGTCCTTTCAATTCTTTCTCGGACAACAGCGGGCAGCACATCTAAAAGCTGAAAAACGCCATCGTCGTCAAGTGTCAGAAAAGAAGGTTCCGAAGCAACTTCGGATTCGTCCTTCTGGGGACGAATAGGTTCATTGTTTGACATAATATCAAAAGCTCTGGATAGGTTCAACCAAAGTGACCGAAGCCGTTTTAGTCTCTCCTTTGCTCCAATAAGTTAGACTTATCTTATCTCCAGGACGCTTGTCAATGAGGGCTTTTGTCAGATCAATTGGCAATTTTAACTGGATATTGTCAATTTTGGTCAGAATATCAACTTCCTTCAAGCCCAGTTTTGCTCCTGCCGAGCCTTCCACGACGGCTCGAATGATTAGGCCATCCTTTGGAGGGACAGCTCCAGTGTATTCTTGAACCTGATTTCGTGC
>JANNJE010000204.1:0-6846 GCA_031405735.1 Armatimonadota bacterium
GTCGGTTTTGCAACTGGGATGGCGATGACCGGCCTTAGGCCCATAGTCGAAATGATGACCATGTCGTTTTCGATTCTTGCACTCGATCAGATCATTAACCACGCTGCAAAGATTCACTATATGACTGGTGGACAAGCGATTTGCCCGTTAGTTATTCGTGGTCCTGGCGGCGCGGCAAATCAGCTCTCGGCTCAACACAGCCATTCGATGGAAGGCTGGTTCGCCCATGTTCCTGGATTAAAAGTTGTGGCACCTTCTTTCCCAGAAGATGCAAAGGGAATGCTGAAACAAGCCATTCGAGACGACAATCCGGTCATTTTTACAGAGAATCCTGGCTTATATGCGATGAAAGGCGAAGTGACCGAAGACCCAGAGTTTCTCGTGCCTTTTGGAAAGGCAAACGTGCTTCGGGAAGGCAAGGACCTTTCCCTTATTGGCTACAGCCGAATGACTCACGTAAACCTGAAAGCAGCCGAGTTATTGTCACAGGAAGGCATTGATGCCGAAGTTGTAGACGTACGATCTCTGCTTCCGTTAGATACAGAAACCATTTACAATTCCGTCCGAAAGACACATCGCGCTGTAGTCGTTTATGAGGATTGGCGAAGCGGCGGATTCGGTGCCGAAATCGCTGCTCGAATCGGCGAGGATTGCTTTGACGATTTAGATGCCCCAGTTGGTAGAGTCGGCGGGCTAAATGTGCCTATGCCCTACGCAAGAGTCCTGGAACTGCAATGCATTCCGAATGAGAATGATGTAGTCGAGGCAGTGAGGAAGATTCGTTAGATTGCAAAAACTTGTTGTAATTTGATAGCACTTGCGCTATTCTATGGCATGACTATATGGCCAGCCCTACTTTTGCTCGCAGTCTCTTCGCAAGAGCCAAAACAGCTGCCCTTCAACAAACCACTGCCAACAGTTCCTTCGATCACGTGGAGTCTTGGTGAAAATGCTACTGTTCAAGTTACGTATGAATTTGTTCGAACGAGAGACGGTCGAATCATTTATCAGTGTTGGAACGAGTGCTTGGGCAATAAGCATTTTGACCACGGGCAGTGCGACGATTCGTGCGATACTCGCTGTGAAAAAATGCACAATGACCCTGACGCGGAATTTTTCCTGCGGGAAGGAGCGGACAGTCAAAATTCCATTCAGGCACTGGTAAATCAATTTGGCGCAGGTGCCCAGATTCAAAACTTAGCCAATAGTGTATCTTTTTCCATTGGCAAACATGCTCAAGACAATCTCGGCTCAATGGCCAATCTGAACATTGACCTTCCCCGCGGTCATTGGGTTAAGAATCCATGTACAGTTTCCGAGCGGAAGGTTTTGCATTTAGGGTTTAGACTTGTTGCCCACGTTCAATTGTTTCGAACCACGCTAAGGCAAGACGGTTCGGTCTCTACGGTAGAAGGTCCCAAAACTGATGTAGTGGTTGGCTATTTGGAGGTGCCCACAGATGACATTACGTACGGCACATTTGAAATTTGCCAATGCGTTATCGTAACGGAGGGTTATCTAGAAGAGGAGAACGAGGAGGTTGGAGGCGTTTTCATTGATCCTGACAACACTGACAGCAACACCGAAATGCAGTTCTGCAACAGCACTCTCCAAGGCCAAGTCGGGCTCACTTGTACTGCCGACAGCATGACGTCTTGCACGTTTACAGCCACGAATCCGACTGATAAGGAAATTGAGATTTGCATTTATCCGGGAACTGAGTTGATCAGTTCCGACGAAAAAACTCAGAACATTGGCACCTCCGGAATAGTGTGGCTAGTGATTCCTCCTGGGAAATCAGGTCCGTTTCTCCCTTCAACCGTTTCTGTGAAGGTTCGCGCTGTTTGCCTCAACATGAACAAAAAAGAGCCTGATGCAAGCAGCAAATTCAAAATTGGCGGCCCATTGCCAGATCCTCTTCGCCGTCTAGCGAGGTTTAGCGACAAGGAGCGATTTAAGTCGGTTGTGGAGCAAATTCGAGTTTGGATCGTTACCGACCAGGCGACACTTCCAGAAGTTCAAAAGCACCTGATGTTCCCAAAACCAACTGCTGGCCAATACCTAAGGGCATTGGAAACGGTTGCGACTGTCGGCAAAGTGGACCTAACTGAGGCGAAATATGCAAAATGCCTTGATCCAACATTGATCGGTGGTGCTCCAACAACATCGGAAGCAGTTGACAATTTTGTGGAGGTTTTGGAAACAGCTAATCCGCAAGGACTTGCAAAAGCAGCCTCAAACGCGAAGACTTTCGAGTCGCTATGGGTAGCAGATGCCTTAAAATACGGTGCCGAACACGCCGCGTGGGTTGCAAAGCAACTTGGTTCATCGAGCGACAAAGCGTTGCAAACTGCCGCCGGGCAATTCTTAACGAACATTGTTCCAGCAGAAAGGCGGGAAGCCGTTGCGCTCGCAGGCGGGCTCACTGGAGTCGGAACTTGGCTCGGGAATGCGGACGAAGATCGTGCCAAGAAGGCTCTGGAGATATTGAGAACGTACAAGTCAAAGAGTTCGATTTTCTATCTCTTTAACGTAAATGTCGCACATCCAGAATCGCTTCGGAATGAAGCAAAGGCACTTGCAGATGAGCTTATGAAACCACTAGAGCGGAACAACCAAAGACACTCTTTTCTACGCTAACTCTTATCTAATTTTGTAGTAGAGACGACTCCATTTCAGCTAATATCATCTCATGTTTGTCTTGCCGATCTTTTTTCAAGCTCAGCAGTTTCTTGGCCCGCAAGAGTATGTGAAGGACCCTGGGTACGCCAAGCTCGTTTGGGACCAGTCGCCGAATTTTGGTGCTCGCCCTGGCGATGCGGTGATTGACACAATTGTGCTTCACCACACGGCTGGGCCGACTTTAGAAAGCTGCGTAAAGTGGTTTCGAACCAAAGAGAGCCAAGTGAGCGCTCACTTTACGGTGGGAAAGGATGGTTCTATTGTCCAGCATGTCTCCACATTTTCTAGGGCATGGCACGCCGGTGTCAGTAAAGATTTTCGAGGGAAGGAGAATCTGAACAACTTTTCAATTGGCATCGAAATGGTAAATGTCGGCGATGGCAAAGACCCATGGAATCAAGAGCAAGTGGATGTTGTTTACTTCCTTTGCGCTCATCTCAAAAAACGCTTCCCGACAATCAGGTTCATCACTTCGCATGAATATATCGCGGAGCCTCAAGGACGAAAGAACGATCCCAAGAATTTTCCGTGGGAGCGGATGAAACCGTTAGGGCTAGAGATGAATGTGGGGCTGAAGGTTGGGAAGGCTATTTAGGTGTTGAGGTGTTGGATAGAGGGTATGGGGTTTTGGGTATGACAATTCCCTATACCATAAACCTATTTCGAATTTTTTAATTGTTAAGTTCATAGCAATATATGCTAAACACTAAGCCATAAATTCTAATCCACAAACCCTAAACCCTAAACCCTAAACCCTAAACTCTTTCCCCCTACGTAGACCCCTTTACCTTCGTAATAAGGACACTCCCAAGCAACATCACAAAACCTGCTAGCAAAAATGCGATTTGATATCCCCTTCCAGCGTGCCAATGGTTGCCGCGATCTATGAGAAATCCGATTCCGCCGCTCACCAGTTGAGGCGCTGCAATGCTCATTTGCCAGACACCCATGTCGCGAGCCAAGTTGTCTTTATTGGGCAAAACGTCAGAAACGATCGCCCAATCCGCCGAAAGATAGGCGCCGTATCCGATTCCAAATAAGATTGCAATTGGGAATAGCAGCGAATAATTGCTGACAAAGCAAAACGCCACGAGAGGAACGAACATGACCCATCCTGCTTCTTGAACTACACGCTTTCGACCCACTCTGTCGCACCGTTTGCCGCAAACAAGTGCGGAAACTGCACCGGAAAGAGACAGTGCCACTGCAATTGCAATTACCGCTTCAAATGGCTGTGAGAACTTCACAAAGCCCAGGTCGAATACTTTCACTACGTCTGTTAAATAATTCAATAGGTAATTGAGAATTACATAGAAGCCTATTGCATTGAGGAAACGGGTTACCCATACCCAACGAAAATCATTATCAAGCAAAGACGCCCAAAGAATTGTCTTTTCCTTTGGCATTTCTTCAACGTTCTTAGGTGTTATATCTCGCTCGAACTTCGCGATGGATACAATAGAAGCAAGGCCGCAAAGAACATTGATGCCAGCTAGCAATATAAAGATCGTCGTTGGAGAACTGCCAAACGCCAAGCCAATGGCGGCAGCAATCACTTGCCCGCCAAGCTGGAGGAAGCCCATGCTGCCGGATGCGGCTCCTCTCTGTTCTTCTGGAACGAGTTCGGGAATGGCGGAGCTATAGGGCCCCGTTCCAACATCATCGGAAATCTGAATCAAGATGTATGAGACCATCAGCCCGATATAGGATTGCGCTTGACCCATAGCAAGAAGTGCAATCGCTGTCATGGCGGCACCGAGGGCTAGATATGGCCTTCGCTGGCCAAATCTGGTTCGCGTCCTGTCCGATAGCCATCCCATCAGTGCCGGGCCGACCATGGCTTCTGCGGCTCCGATGGCTACGATAAGCCCCCACATGCTGTTCTTTTCGCCGCCAGGAACCAAGCCATTCACTAAAGCTGGCGTCAAAAAGAAGAGGATGAACCACTTGAGGCTGGTCGCAAACCAATAAGCGCTCAGGCCGAGGAATCGGAAGGAGTTGGTTTTGGATGCCATAGTTAGATTCTAGGACGAGTAGTTTGTGTTGAACGATGGGGAAGCCGAACGAAAATGCCTTTCAAATTATATCAATTGCCACATAATAGAAGCAATGGACGAAAAGGAACAGAATTGGCGCGATTTTGAAGCCATGGCAAAACGGCCGCTGAGCCAGCGCATCAAGTATGGCTTCATCAAGACATACAAGCCTATTCTGGATGATGAGCCTTATCGCTCATTTGAAACCATGGCCGAATATCGTGAATGGTGCGAGAAAAATCTTCCTAGCTGGTTGGGTTATGGGCGCGTTTGAGTACCGCCAAGCGCAAGAGCTAAAGACCGCTTTTGTCAAGCATGGAGTTCGCTATCTCTTTATCGGTAAAGCTGGCGCGATCATCCTTGGCTTTCCAGACACCACGCAAGATGTTGACGTGTTTCCTGAAAATGATCGAGAAAACGGGCGCAAGTTAGTAAGAGCATTGACCGAAATTGGATTTAAACTTTCACCCGCACGAGAGGAAGAGATCATTCGTGGAAAGGACTTTGTTGAAATCAAAGATGGTCCTTTTGACATTGACCTAGTCTTTGCTCCTGATGGAATCGAGACTTTTGACGAAGCGTGGGCTCGGAGATCGTCGGTGGACGGATTCGAAGTTTGCAGCATTGACGATATTATCGCAAGCAAGATAGCCGCTAACCGCCCAAAAGACCTGGAGTCGCTAGGGCGACTCCAGGATTTTAGAGAATATTTGCGAAAAAACAAGAGCTAAAACTGTAGTGCACTTCTCAAGCCACAATAGTTTGTGCCAATTTTCGACACGATAGTCGCATGCATTACGGGAAATCAGCTTGGGGCAGTTGCAATAGTTCGGCTTTCTGGCCCCGAAAGCTGGCAAATCGCCTCAAACATTTTTCATCCTTTTCCAACGGAAGTCGAAGCTAGAAAAGCAGTTTATGGCTGCTTTTCAAATGCAGATGACGGATTTGTCCTACCATTTTTGGAAGGCTCCAGCTACACGGGGGAAGAATCTGTTGAGTGCAACATCCATGGATCGAGAGCTGCAGTCCAAAGTCTGATTGATGAGTGCTGCAATCATGGAGCCAGGTTGGCAAAGCCTGGCGAGTTCACCGAACGTGCATTCCTGAATGGTCGAATTGACCTGACGCAAGCCGAAGGAATCCGCGATACGATTGAGGCTCAAACCGAAATCCAGCATCGTCAAGCCGCGCTTCATAGGGAAGGGTCGCTTCGAGGGCACATTGAGGCAATTCGAAACGACCTGATTGGCGAACTTGCCGGAATCGAGGCTTCGGTGGATTTTAGCGAAGAGATTGGAGAATACGACCGATCGAACGGCTGCAATGTTTTGGTGCAATGCTTGTCCAAACTTGAAGGGCTCGAAAGTACGGCTCGAGCCGGAAGACTAATTCGAAATGGGATTCGTATCGCAATCGTCGGTTTGCCAAATGCGGGCAAGTCCTCACTTTTGAACGCGATTCTGGGGCGCGAAAGGACTATTGTCACGCCAATCCCAGGAACAACCCGAGATTACATCGAGGAATCTGCCGAAATCGGCGGCTTGGTTTGCACGCTCATTGATACCGCCGGATTGCAAGTAACGGAAGACATCGTCGAACAAGAAGGTATAAGTCGAACTCGCTCAATCATCGAATCGGCTGATGCAGTTTGGTATGTTTTCGATGCGAATGAGGGGTGGGGCGAATCCGATGAATTGGAGTTCAATGCAATTTCGCGACAAGTTTTGAAAGTCACGAACAAAATTGATCTTTGCTCTAGGGCCAGTTTGCAAGACATCGCTGTTTCTGCAAAAACAGGACAAGGGCTCGATGATTTGCACAGTTGGGTCCAAGAATTTGCAATGGTTGGAGAGGCTTCGACTAGGCCATTTGTAAATGATCGACAAGTTTCATACCTCAAAATTGCGATTGAATCATGTTGCAATGCTGATGAAACGCTTCGCCACGGCTTGCCTGCAGATCTCGCCGTCGTTCAGTTGACAGAAGCAATCCAGGCGCTTGGGCTCATTTTGGGGGTTGAGGCTGATACGAACTTGCTTGATGAGATATTCAGTAGGTTTTGCATTGGAAAATAGGGAGAAGGTCTTAAGGTGTCGCGATCAGGTCTTTCCGCCAACCGCAAACTGCT
>JANNJE010000205.1:0-6850 GCA_031405735.1 Armatimonadota bacterium
TATCGCGGATCAGGTACTTAGATTTGCCCCAGCGTCTGTCTTGTCAGCCGCAGGCAAGCGCATTAAAGCGACTTGCCTGCGTCTCAACTATCCTCTGAGCCGGATGAAGGCTCGGCAGGTTTATCGTCACCGAATTTGACATTGATACTCATGTCTCCTGAAACTTCGCTCTTCTCTTTCGGTGTCCAATTCTCAGGGAATGCCTGACGTAGCCAAGACTCTGGTTTATTGGCTAACATGCTGCACTCCGCCCCTGTCGCCGCTTTCTTGTGGATGGTCTCGAAAGTAGCAACCATTTCCGGGCTGATTTGCCGCCATACATTGATTGAAAGACCCGTACAACCTTCAATCGCCGTGGATGGGAACGCCCCGCCCTTAACTAGCTCAACAGCCTCTTTCAGCGAGTCGAGATAGATACTTGGATCAACGCCAAACTGCCTTCGTATCTGATCGCAGATAGTCTTGAGTCGCTTGTTTTCTTTGTCCTGGTCAAGAGTTTCTGCACCATCAAAAGGCTTAGGTGTTTTCGATCCTTTGCTTATTGGCTTTGAGCCCATCTATTTCACGTCTTGCCAGACTCATCCTGTAAAGGAATGCACAATCGGTTGATGTACCGACCTTCCGAATCAATCGCAAAAGGGCCAAATTCAGGGAAAAGTTCTTCTAGCTTGATGCCCATAAACTCAGCATATTCCTTGCAAGCCTGATAACGATCCGCACGATGCCGGTAATCGCTTGGGTCAAACGATTGAATTCCAGTTAGGCTCACTGTTCGAACCGGCGCGAATTCACTCATTACATCACCCTCAACGCCACACAAACAGCTTGACCCCTCTCCAGTCCAACAGCTTCTTAGCGGTTGTAGGTGGGGTTTCAGAGAACGGAACTTCATCGAAAACAAACGCTTCTGATACTGACCATTCCTTAGAGAGAGTCCCGAACGTTATGCCCCATGCTCTGAACTTGCAACTTATTTGAATATATCCTAGGATCATGATCCGTCCTCGCCATCGTCAGGCGTCTCTTGCTCTTGACGATTCATGATCTTTCCAGCCATGCTTGCCGCGTCGTCTTGATTGAGCATTGCAACAAGCATTACATTGCCTGAGACGTACATTTCAAATCGCCAACAGCGATTTACTGAATCCCAAATAGCTTCCATATCATTCTCCTTTTTCCGGTGTCGTCACCGTCGTTGTTGAATCGGTTGTTACCGTTGATCCCGATTGAGTTTCCATTGCTTTGCCTGTCAGTAAGCCAAGAAAACCTGATACGACCGCGATCACGATGTTTGCCACGCCTTGCGGCAAGTCCTCTCCCTTGTAAATCCAGCTAAACAGCACTGCGACCACAAGCCAGAATAGGTCGAAAACGATCCAGCCTGCAAGCGTTGAGGGCAGCAGCTTCACTTCCCGCGCTCCATTGCTTGACGAATCCACTGTACGTCTGACTTGGTTACTTCGACATCTGTCTTGATATTGTTGAGCCCGCCTTTGATTGTCTCGATCTCAACGCCACGCGCATTGATTGTTTCTTGCTGAGCTTTCAGCTGCATATCGAGATTCGACTGTCCATTGACCAGCTGTGCCCACGCGAGCGCGCCGCCTGCGATGACAGCTGCAAGCGGGAAGCCTAAGCCCCAAAAAGCAGTAGCCTTCTTTACAGGCTCTGACCAATCTGTTTTCACCAGTTGCTCCCAGTCTGCAAATGGGCCGGGTCCCATCCCATCTTCGCGTTGTAAAGCTCGCTATTTTCTGGAAACCCGCCTTTTGAGAGTTCCCTTAAAACGATTCTCAGTTGATATCTCTGAGCCCTGGAAAGGCCGAACAGACCGCCCCAGCCAACATCCCTTGCCATCGCCGACGCGCCTAAAATGAACCAGAAACGACGTTCGACATTCCAACCTTTGTCACGGTCTGCAACATCAGCTGCCATGCTTCCGCCATCTGAGCCGCGTTTCACGTGAAACGATCTCATGGTCTTGGAAACACCCGAGTTCACCTTGTCGCGCTGTTGAGCCTGTGTCCGCTTGGCAGAAGCCACAAACGGCTTGTATCCGCGAGCTTCGATATCTTCCTCGATAGCCCGGACCTTCGCCCGGAAATTGCCATCTTGGGTTACGTGGAATAAAAGGTTGTCTGCTGGCATATCATTTCACAAAATGTACTTTCACGCCGCCGGGAGCGTCCATGAGAACCAGGCTGTTTATCACTAGCTTGGACTTGGCTATATCCCTTACGTGGTCGAACGACAAATCCAGAAGCTCGTAAAGCGGTGGCAGGTTTGCGTGAACAGCATAACGCCAGCACATGATCCCCTTGAACCCGTTATCCTCGTTCTTGCCGCACTTGTAGACATTGCCTGTGCCAATCAAACGGGCAACGATAACGCGCTTTGGCCAGCCGCGAAAATGCGAGTCGAGCAAATCCTCAGCTTGTTTCTTTGGGCTGTATTTTGATTTGTCGAAGAATGACATGAGAGTTCAAAAAGGGTGCCCGGCAGTTTCTTTCACCTGACCGGGCAGAGTTCATATGGTGATTTTGTACTGCGCCCACCCGGCGCATCACCCGCATTAACCATCCGCGGATACAGGGCAGGAATTCACCTGCGTTGTGCCCTATGTTGCCCCTGGCTGATGGAACACATACCCCAGGGCGACCCTCTACACCCGATCACGGCAAAATCTAGTCTTGCTACCGATGAAGAGCGCCGAATTCAAAAATGCCCCGCCGAGGGAACGAACGGGGCTTGCGTTTGTCTGTTTGAGAGGAGATTTATTGAATGAATCTTGCCGTTTTTGATAGCAAAAAACGAACTCCTTCGCCCGGTGAGGCATAGGAAGTCCGTCTGAAATTATTATACGCACAATTAGCATCAAAAGTGTCTCAACTTTCAAAAGAAAGTGGAATTCAGGTTCAAAAAAAAAGTTTGAAAAAGGTCAGCAAGCCCCCAAAACCTCCTTGTAGGCCGCTCTGATCCATGTCTCAACAAGCCTTGACGGATTACGTCCAGCGTATCCCGCCTTCTCAACAATCCACTGGTGGAACTCCCTAGCGCAGTCAGGCGAAAAGTGAGTCCGCATCGCAACTGCGATTGTTTCCCATGACCGCGCTGGGACTTCGTACAAACCGGACTGAGGGTGAACATTCAGAAGCACCCATCTAAGGCCGTCGGGCGGGTACGGCGTCCCTAAAATCAAGTTCTCGACCGACAGGTAGATCAGCTCGCATGGCGTAGCTATCCGGTTCGATTCCGTTTTGTAAACAGGTGGCTCGTACCCAGCGGGATAAATGTATTCCCGGTTCGCGCAAGACTCTTTGGCAAGTTGAAACGGCGAACCGCCGACGACATCTGTGGAAACTACCTCATTGCCCTGTTCATTGAGCCAATTAATCACAACCCTTTGCTTGTGGCAGTAATAATTTGCCCACACGTCAAGCCGCTTCCTTGCACCCTCAAGGCGAAGATATTTTAGCCCAACTGTTGAAGTCATGCCTGCTTAGCCTCCTGAGCCGTTCCGGTGCGCTTTTGACCAGACTCAAGAATAGTTTTTTGATAGCCGTCAAATGCTCTTGCTCTTCCCTTCAGAACCCGTCTATATTTCGGCAGGCATGGCAGGCAGTGGTACTGCTTGGAATCGTCAGCTGGCACCCAATCTCCGCACATCGCACATTTGCGCCATAACTTGCCGCCTGGCTGGATTCCGGTACGCCCTGCGCCTATTACCATCATTCCGATCGGTTTGCTGCTCATATTTCCCCCTTGCTTTTGGCCGCATAGTATCTTGCCAACCGCTTTTTCGAATCGCAAATCTTGCACCGCCAGCCAAATCCGCTGTACCGATTTTTGTCTTTCATGAAATCCTCGAGTGGCTTCCAGGCTAGGCAAATCGAGCAAACGCGGCAAACCTGAGAGCCTTTGAATGCCGAGCGGCCTTCCCCGATTAGCATCATGCAAGCACTTCCTGTTTTGGTTTGAACGCGTCCGGCCAGAGCAATTTCACATTGGCTTTCGCTTCGGCTCCGGCTGCTGCGTGAATTCCTTCGCCGAGCGATTCAAGAATGAATTCGGCAATCCGTTTGCGCTCTTCTGGTTTGATCGTCCTGATTCTTGCCAATTACTTCACCCCTGCCAGCGCAACCATCAGCGCATCCCGTTCGTGGACGTTCCACCTGTGAAGCAAACCGTGTACCGTCTCTTCCCTTGGTGCTAGTGGTTTGCCATTCTTCCCAACTCTCTTATCATTCCAAACCTTACGATCTCCACCATAGATGTTTTCAAGGTAAGCCTTTACCCCTGCATCGTTAGTCTTTTGTGGGAGTTCGAGTTTTTTCATAACTTGTCCGCGAGACATGGCCGCGCATTCTCCGAGAGTCCATTGAATGAATGCGTACAATTGACCGGCAAAAAAGACTGTATCGAATACAGCTTGTCTTTCAATGCTGCCACGGGCTACAGGGCATTCAATCCACCGCATCCGTGTGCTGTATGCATGATTATTGCGAAGCCATTCAATAACATCTTCATTCTTTCCGGTGAATTTGTCTGTCGGCTCCCCATCTTCCAGTACCGCGATACTAGAGCAAACGGAGCCGGGGTCTATTCCAATTACTGTCATAAGGTTTCCTTACCTTTTGCTTCTCCCGAAACTGTTCGCGCCGGGACAATTTGCGAAGTGGCTCATGTAATCGCCGGAATCGTTGCGTTCGCATTCGAATTTGCCGTCGCTTCTCTTGCTCAATGTGTAGCGGTGAGCCTTCGGGTATTGCTCATCGAACGGCACAAGCGGCACGGTTTTAAGTGACTTGAGATTGATCGCAAACGTAATGTCTGCATTGCAGTTGGCGTGTTGGCATTTGCTCATAACTTCTCCAAATGAGCCCTAAGCTCGACGGCGAATATATTCCGCCATTCCTTGCGTGGATGCATTGATATTTGAGCGGCGATCTTTTCCAAGTAGCGCATGAACGCACCGGCATAGACCCGCTCGATCTCGGCATCGTCTGCGATCTGCGAAGGCGTCTTGTTCTTGCCTAGCTTGCTTGCAACGGCGGTGATAAGTTGATTGGGGGATTTGCCCTGATAGCGGTTTGCAACGTTTGATTTGAGCCATGCCTGGATGCTTGCCCGTGTATCGGCTTCACTTGGCAAAGTGGCGAGATTATCTGTCTTGGGTTCTTTCGCTTCGATGTACTCGATACCCGACAAATCAATCGGAACCCTGTAGGGTTTGGCCAGCCCAAGCGATTCGATAGCACCTTTAAGTTCATCAACCTCTTGTTCTATGCAAGCCTCGCGCATTTCGCTCGCGATCATCCAATCAACGCCCCAAGCTTGAGCCTCTTTGAGCACCCTTGCGGATTCTTCGGGCGGGCAGCTTGGTATAAAATTCGCTCCATCTGCGGCATTCCAGCAGCTATGGCATTTGCCGTCTGAGCGGATACACAGCACCCTTTCGCAGATTCGGCAAGCTCGTTTTTTTGTGCTCATGCCAACACCCCCTGCACCGGCCCATCCACCTGCCGCTGCACTTCCTTTGCCAGAGCCGCGCCTTTCAAGAGTGGTTGCTTCAAGTTATGCTTCAATATCATCTCAGATAAGGATGCGGCACAAGCACTAGTGCCTAGAGTATCCGGCGATTCACAACAAGCCTGCATCCATATCTTAGTTCTTTGTTTAATCTCAATGCCATTAGCTCTTTCAAGCCAGCGGCAATACAAGATGTTCAATTTGTCCATGTATTTGTTATCGCTAACGGATTCATTCTTTTCTGTTGATTCTCCGATTTTTCTCATTTTTGCCTCCATTGGCCGAGTGGCGGGTTGTGGCGGGTTGCCAGGTTAAAGTGGCGGGTTGACCCCCATTTGAAACTCCCTATTTTTTTAACCCCTACCCCCTCACACGTTTTGTTCAAACATCTAAAAGAGAAAAAATAATAAGAGGTTACAAATGCCCTTAACCCGCCACTTGAACCTACTAACCCGCCACTTTTCATCCTCGGTACACCCCTTGGCTGTAATCATTCGCGTCTTTTACGGTCAGTCCCTCGAAGACCCGAACGGTATTGGTCTTGATTTTCTCAAATCCCCTGTCTTGGAGCTTAGTACTGAATGTAGTCTGCGACATCGGAGAATGCCCAGTAACCTCGCTCCACGCCTTGTATTTCTCATAGATAGTGCCGGACTTTACCGTTAGTCCAGCCACGATTTCGCAGCATTCGTCTAGGAATTCTCCCATCGTATCCATATCTTCTCTATACTTAGCACTTGCATTAATTACCTTGCCCGATTCGGGCAGTCTACGCTTCAGGTAATAAGATAGTCCCTCCAGGCAGTACCGCAAAATGCCGGGTGCTTCGGATGTCAGTTTTTCAGTCAGAGATGTATCCTTCTGATCTTCCGGCACAATGTTATCGAACGGAACAAGCCGGATGCGGCGCCAAATTCCCCAGTCGTTGTTCACAATCTTTGGTTTGTGGTTTCCGGCGATCCAGAGCTTGAAGCATGGTTTGTATTCGAACGGGTGGCCGTAGAGCATACGTGCCTGGATGGTGTCGCCTCCAACCAGTTCTTTTACAATCGCTTCAGCGAGAGTGCGGGTGGATGTTTCGGACGTGCAGACAATGCGGGCAGACTTTAGGCGGGCAAGCGTTGTTTCGACCGAGCGTCCGCCGGACTGCGCCATTAGTTCGTCGGCAGGGATCGTCCGGGCGTATGTGCCCCAGACGTGCTTCATTACAGCCATCATTGTGCTTTTGCCATTGGCGCCCCGCCCGTGGCAGAAGAATAGGACTTGCTCGCTGGATAGCCCGGTAAGGGAGTAGCCTAGCGCGGCATGGATAAAGGAGTGC